>CAZILI010000069.1:0-12452 GCA_964539965.1 uncultured Burkholderiales bacterium
TGGAGCATCGTGGGCGAGGGGATCGTCACCTTGGGTGTGTGCGCGGTTGCGGCCTGAAGGAATTCGAAGTCCTCGCGCTGGATGGGCTTCACGTGGCGGACGCGCCCGATCACGCGCATCACAGGCGGCGCGAAATCCACGCTTCCGGTGTTGCTGCGGAAACCGACGGCAATCCCGCCCTTGGTCTCCACGCCAGCGAGTTGCTCCAGGAAGTCGACGTGGAAGTAGGTCCGCCGGATCTCCCCGTCCGCGATGCCTTGCGGGCGGAGCGATTCCTGGAACCGAACGACCGCGCTCAAGATCCTCACCGTCTACGGCGACTCGATGTAGCCCGAGTTCGAGCCCAAGGCGGGCTCGTGCCTCAACTGTCCGAAGCGCTCGCGGAGTGAGCCGGCCCTGTTGGAACTGGTCCAGAGCCTCCAAAAGTGCCTTGGGTTGAGGTTGAAAGCGCAAGAGCCGCAAGTCTACCCGCTCAGCGACCCACAAGGGATGCGCTGCAAGAGGACACTCCTGCCGCCGGCCGGTGGCTTTCTTGGACAAAACGACGCTAAATAGTCCAAAACAGATCTTATATAAAACAGATCTATATGAACAATTGTTAAGCTCATAGAGAAAGATTAAGTGATTCTTTAGACTCTGCCGAAATCAATCTTTCTGGGCGGCCTGCCCCGATGAGCTCAAGCCGAAAATGGCGCAAGTGGACAAGGACTTACCGAAAGCGCTGATCTCAGCGTGGCTGGAGCGCCAATGCGCGCCCGGCGGCGGCGTCGCGCGCGCGCTGGCCTTGTTGTTCCCCGAGCAGGGTCAGGGCCCACCTGCGGTCGCCGCCCTTTGGCCGCGTGGAACCGATCCCGATCAGACACTTAGCGCACTCGCGTTTCGGAGCCTCGAACAGCAGTCGCCCTTGGTTCAGCGCGTGACGTACGGCCCCGGTATGGCGGGCGAACTCGGCATCATCGTTGCCCATCCCCTGGTGGCAGGCGGCCGTGTGGTTGGCGCGCTCGCACTCGGTCACAGTGCGGAGGCGGGCGTTGTTGAACAGTCAGGTCTGGCGCACTGCACTCAAGCTGCGGCTGCATTTCAGAAGCTATTCAATCGGCCCAGTCCGCAACAGGTTTCGCAGTCCGACCGTGTTCTGCAGCTCCTTGCAACAATTCTTTCGCATGATTCTGCCGCGCAGTCGGCCACCGCGCTAGCCACGGAGTTGGCGACTTCGTTCCAGTGCGATCGGGTGAGCCTGGGGTTCGCGCATTCGCGCTACATCAAGGTCGAAGCTCTATCGCACGGGGCGGACTTCGAGCAGCATCAGGCGTTGCTGCGCGATATCGCCGCAGCCATGGACGAATGCGCGGATCAGGCGGCGACTTTGGTCTACCCGCTGCCCGCCGCCGAGCGACCCCGCATCCTGCAAGCCCACGCGGCGCTGGCGCAACGGCACGGTAACAAGGCGATGTGCAGCGTTCCGCTCGCGCATGCGGGTGAAGTACTTGGTGTGCTGACACTCGAGCGAAAGGCGGATCGGCCTTTCGAGGTCGATACTACTTTGTTTTGCGAGCACGTCGCATGCCTTTTGGGCCCCATTGTTGACCTCAAGCGCAAGAAAGAGCGTTCGGCGATTGCGCTCATGGGTGAGCGCGCCCGCGCTAGTGCGGGGCGCGTATTTGGCCCAGCCCACCTCTTGGCAAAGCTGGCCGCGGTATCCCTTGCGACCGCAATCGTGGCGCTTGCGGTTGTGCCGAGTGACTATAGAGTTAACGCGCCGGCACAACTCGAGGGCTCCGTGCAACGCGCGTTGGTTGCACCCACCGAAGGGTTCCTCAAGCAAGCTCATGTCCGCCCGGGCGATCAGGTAAAGCAAGGGCAATTGCTGGCGCAACTGGACGAAGAAGAACTCAAGCTTGAACGGCGCAAGTGGGAGAGCGAGGCCGCGCAGCACCAAAACGCCTATGGGGAGGCGCTAGCGCGGCAGGATCGCGCGCTGCTGGTGATTTCACAGGCGCGCATCGACGAAGCGCAAGCACAGCTTGCGCTGGTGGACGAAAAGCTCTCACGGACCCAGATTCGCGCGCCGTTCGACGGCGTCATCATCAAGGGCGATCTCGCGCAATCGCTGGGCGCGCCGGTCAAGCGCGGCGATGTCCTGCTGACAGTTGCGCCCAACGATGACTATCGCGTGATCGTCGAAGTCGACGAACGCGACGTGGCCGATGTCAAGCCAGGGCAAGTCGGCAAGCTCGCATTCTCTGCCATGCCGCAGGCGCCGTTGCCGATCGTCGTCAAGCGTGTCACGCCGGTTTCGGCAACCAGCGAAGGCCGTCACTATTTCGAGGTCGAATGCGCGCTGCGAGGCAGCGCCGCCTCGTTGCGGCCTGGACTCAAGGGTATCGCCAAGATTCAAATCGGGGCGCGCTCCCTGCTGTGGATTTGGGGTCATCGCGCAGTCGATTGGCTGCGTCTGGCGGGCTGGCGAGTAGCACCATGAGAGAATCGCTCTTCAGCCCCCTTTGGTATCGCGTCGCGGACCTCAAGCCACGGCTGCGTTCCCATGTGCGCGTGAGCCGTCATCACTACCGCGGTCAGCTTTGGTTCGTATTGCAGGATCAGTTGTCCAGCCGGCATCATCGCTTGAATGCATCGGCCTACGAATTCGCGGGGCGTCTGGACGGCGAGCGCAGCGTGCAGGAAATCTGGGACGCCGTCGTGGCGCTCAAGGGCGAGGGTGCGCCGAGCCAAGACGAGGCGCTGCAGATCTTGGCGCAGCTAAACGAGGCCGATCTGCTACACGCGGCGATCATGCCCGACATTTCCGAAGCCTTCCGCCGCCGCGACGCGCGCAAGCAAAAGCGCCGGCGCGGGGCGCTGAACCCGATGGCATTTCGTGTACCACTGGTCGACCCCACGCGGCTATTGAATCGCGGTGCACAATTCGTGCGCCCGTTGTTTCATCCGGTGATGTTGGTTTTGTGGGCGGCGGTGGTCGGATTCGGCTTGTTGGCGGCGCTGACGCACTGGGCGCCGATCAAGGCCCACGCAGCCGTATACATGCTGACCCCCAAGTACCTATTTCTGTTGTGGCTTTGCTACCCAATCATCAAGGCCGTTCACGAGTTGGGTCATGCCTTCGCGACGCGGGTGTGGGGCGGAGAGGTGCACGAGATGGGCGTGACGCTGTTTCTCCTGATTCCCGTGCCCTATGTGGACGCATCGGCGGCCACGGCATTTCGTGAGAAGGGCCGCCGCATGATAGTGGGTGCGGTCGGCGTCATGGTCGAATTGCTGCTCGCGGCGCTGGCGACCGTCGTGTGGTTGAACTTGCAAGACGGTCTAGTACGCGATATCGCCTTCATCACCATGTTCGTGGGCAGCGTATCGACGTTGTTGTTCAACGGCAACCCACTAATGCGGTTCGATGGCTACTACGTTTTGTCGGATGCGTTGGACCTGCCCAACCTCGGTCCGCGCAGCAACGCTTACCTGATGTATTTGGCACAGCGCTACCTGCTCGGCATCAAGTCGCTGCCATCGCCCGCCACGAACACCGCCGAACGATTGTGGCTGTTTTCTTATGGCGTTGCCTCGTGGATCTATCGGATCTTTCTTTCGGTACTCATTACTTTTTGGCTGACCGCGAAGTCGGTATTGCTCGGCATGGTCGCCGGGATATGGATGTTCGTCGCTCTGTTGCTGAAGCCCGTGGCCGCCGGGTTTAGATTCTTGCTGACATCGCCGCGGCTGGCCGCGCGACGCCTGCGCGCAATCGCTCTCGCCGGCGCTGCGGTGGCGGGCGTGTCGATGTTCGTGTTCTTGGTTCCGATGCCGCACTCGACTGGAGTCCACGGCGTTGTCTGGCTGCCTGAGCAAGCCCAGGTGCGCGCCGGTACCGATGGGTTCATCGAGCAGATTCTGGTGGCTGACGGTCAGCGCGTCGTGCGGGGCGAGCCTTTGGTGATCCTGAGCGATCCCGAACTCGCCGCAAACAAGAAGCGCCTGCATGCCCAGCTCACGGCCTTGGAAGTGGAGCGCCAGGACGCGCTCGTGAAGAATCCGGTTCGCGCGCAGAGCATCGGGGAGGCTATGCGCCGCTACGAAGGCGAGATACACGACATCGACGAGCGTGTGCGGCAACTCACCGTGAGCAGTGCGGTCGACGGCATCGTTGCGATGCCTAAAGCACAGGACGCATTGCACGGCTTCGCCGCGAAGGGAACGCTGCTAGCGCAGGTGTTGCCGGCGGGCGGAGCGCAGATTCGAGTCGTCGTTCCGCAGAGCGATGTGGCGCTAGTGCGTGATCAGACGCGAGCCGTGGATGTGCGCTTGGCGGAAGCGCCGGGTACGTCGTTAGCGGCACAAGTCGTCCGCGCAATGCCTGCTGCGACCAACGAGTTGCCGAGCGCCGCATTGGGAGACCGGGCCGGCGGACCGTTCGCGACCGATATCGGCGACAGCACCGGGTTGCGCACGCTGGAGCCGGTATTCCTGGTTGATCTAGCCGTGGCCTCGGGTGTCGCGCAGCGGGTGGGTGGGCGAGTTGAAGCGCGGTTCAAGCACGGCAGCGAACCGCTCGCGGCGCGCGCGTATCGCGCCGTCGCGCTGGCTCTGTTGCTGCATTTCACGCGAGACTAGCGCGATGGTGACCCTCAACTCTTGCGCATGGAGCGAACGATGAAGGCGGCGTCGGTTGCGGCCCCGGGTATCGCCTGGGGTGCTTATCCTGAGCGCCACATCAAAGAGCGAAATGCCTGGAGCGAGCTCACCGATTCGATTCAGAGCGCCTTCGCGCCCTTCGAAGCGTGGACGGCACGGGGCCATCGGCGATTCGTCGCGCAGGTGCAGGCGCATGCCACGGCGCTTCGCGCCCCGGATTTCACGCAGTTACAGCGGAAAGCGACCGACTTGCGCGCGAGACTCGCGCGCGACGGTTTTCCGCAAGCGCTTGTCGCGGAGAGTTTCGCGCTCATACGCGAGTTTTCGCAGCGTTTGCTCGGCCGGACGCACTTCGACACGCAGCTCATCGCCGGCTGGATCATGCTCAGCAACCGGCTTGCTGAAATGCAGACCGGCGAGGGTAAGACCTTGAGCGCGCTACTGCCCGCGGCCACCGCCGCCATGGCGGGGATTCCCGTTCATGTCATTACTGCGAACGAATATTTGGTGAAGCGCGACGCGGAGCTGCTGCGTCCGGTGTATGAGGCGCTAGGCCTTACGGTCGAAACCGTCACACAGCCGCTCGCCGCGCCCGCGCGCCACGCGGCCTACTCAAGCGATGTCGTCTACTGCACGGCGAAAGAACTCGTGTTCGACTATTTGCGAGATCGCCTGACGATGGGCCCCAGCCGGGGCGATCTCGCGCAGCGCGTCGAGGCATTGAAAGCGAAGAAGAAGGCCGCGCCCAGGCCTCTTCTGCGCGGACTGTGCATGGCGCTCATCGACGAGGCGGACAGCATTCTCATCGACGAAGCTCGCACGCCGTTGATTCTGTCGCAGTCGCGCGCCAACCCTCAGCAAAGCGCCTACCACGAGGAAGCCTTGGACCTCGCGAGGGAACTTCGGGCGGAGCGCGACTTTCAACTGATTGCCGCGACCAAGGCGGCGCAGCTCACAGATCAGGGCCGCGAGTTGCTGACGTCGAAGTCCGCGCCGATGGGTGGGATGTGGCAAGATTGCCGCCGCCGCGAAGAGGTGGTCTCTCTCGCGCTTGGCGCGTTGCATCTGTTTCTGCGCGATCGCGAATACATCGTTCGTGATGGCCGCGTACATATCATCGATCAGACCACCGGTCGCGTCGCGGAAGGCCGCGTGTGGTCGCGGGGTTTGCAGCAGTTAATCGAGATCAAAGAGGGCTGCAAACCGAGCGGCGAGCAATCGACCGTTGCGCAGATCACCTACCAGCGATTCTTTCCGCGCTATCTCCGCTTGGGTGGCATGAGCGGAACACTCACCGAGTCACGCGGCGAGTTGCGTTCCGTGTACCGCTTGGGTATGGCGCGCGTACCGTTGCGTCTGCCGAGCCGGCGCGCTGAGCAAGCCACGCGAGTGTTCGCGACCAGCGATGCGAAGTGGCGCGTTGTGGTGGAGCGGATCGTAGAAGTCCGTTCGAGCGGTCAGCCGGTGCTGGTAGGTACCGATTCGGTGGCGGATTCCGAATCACTTAGCCGCCGCCTCGATGCCGTGGGCGTGCCGCACACGGTATTGAATGCGCGACATGACGCCGCTGAAGCCGAAATCGTCGCGCGCGCGGGCGAAGTCGGTTGTGTCACCGTCGCGACGAACATGGCAGGGCGCGGCACCGACATTCCGCTCGGGCCCGGTGCGAAGGAGCGCGGCGGTTTGCACGTGATTTCGTGCCAGCACAATAGCTCTGCGCGAATTGATCGCCAACTGCGTGGTCGGTGCGCGCGCCAGGGGGATCCCGGTAGCGCGGAGACGATTCTATGTCTCGAAGACGCGCTCATTTCGCGCTATCTGCCTGCCTTTGCATCGCGCTTGCTGGCGCGTGGCACAAGCGAAAACAAACAGTTGCCGGCTCTGATTGGCCGCATGATCGCCGTTTATCCGCAATGGGTTGAGGAACGCCGACAGCGAATCGGCCGGTGGCACATGCTTAAACAGGACGCCACGTTCGAGCGGCGGTTGTCATTCAGCGGTCCCGCGGACTGAAGATTGGTGAAAGCCTCTCGAGGAAGACGAAGATGAGAGTTGGTTCGCTATTCGTTGCCGTTGTCGTGCTAGGCGTGTGTGGCGCCGCGCGCGCGCAAACGCTGGGTTGTCTGATCGAACCCAAGGAAGTCGTCGAAGTCGGTAGTCCCGTTGTCGGGGTGTTGGACCAAATCGAGGTCGAGCGCGGAGACACCGTTGCCAAGGGCCAATCGATCGCGCGGCTGCGCGGCGACGTGGAACGCGAAGCCGTGTCGCTGGCGGAGACCAAGAGTCGGACGGAAGCCGAGTTGCAGGCTGCCGCCGCGGCGCACGAATACGCCAAGCGCAAGCACGAGCGCCAGATGCAGCTCTACAGCAAGAACTTCATCTCCTTCGAGGCGACCGATCAGTCGCGGACGGAGCTCGAACTGGCGGAAAAGAAACTTTTCCAGGCTCGTGATCAACGCCGCTTGGCGACGCAGGAGCTCTCCCTCGCGCGCGCGCAACTCGCGCAGCGCACGATCAGAAGCCCGATCGCCGGCGTGGTCGTGGAGCGCTATATGTCGCAAGGTGAGCGGGTCGAAGAGAAGCCGATCGTCAAGGTCGCCACGCTCGACCCGCTGCGCGTGGAGGTCATCATGCCCGCCGCGGAGTTCACCAAGATTCGCGCCGGCATGGCCATGAACGTCATGCCCGAATTGCCGAACGCCGCGAGCCGCGTGGCGCGCCTCACGCTGGGGGATCGCGTTATCGACGCGGCGAGCAATACCTTCCGCGTCCGCATGGAGCTGCCGAATCCCGACGATGCGCTGCCCGCGGGCCTGCGTTGCAAAGTTGCGCTCGCAACCGAGAAGCCCACGCAGGGTGAAGCCAAGACCAAGACAGTTGCTCCCAGCGCGATGGGGAACAAACTAGTGGAGCCTGCGAAGGCTGACAAGTCCGCCAAGCCCACGACCGCCGTTGCGGCGCCGACCGTCACGGCCAACAAGGGAGCAAAGCCCGTCACACCGGTCATGGTGCCGACCCAAGCCCCTGCGATTCCCAGGTCGAAGCCTGTTAAGGCGGTAACGGCCGCTCCGTCATCGGCGCTGACCCTTGCTGAGCAGAAGTAAGGATCGCGTGCGCTCACGCACAAAGACGCATGTGAGTAAGACACCGAGCCCGCTGCATCGCCCGGTCATCGAAGAACTCGAGCCGCGGATTCTCTATTCAGCGGACTTCGCGCCGGGATTGGTGGATAGCGCGCATCTGGCGCATCAGGCCGAAATCCGTTCGCTCGACGACGACGCGCAGAGCTCGATCCCCACGACGCACATTGCAAGCGAAGCCATGCATCGCACGCACGAAGTCGTCTTCGTTGATACCGGTGTCGAAGACTACGAAAGCCTGGTCGGTGACTTCCGCCAGCAACGCGGCGACGGGCGCGAACTTGAAGTCGTCTTGATCGATGCCGATCAAGACGGCATCACGCAGATCACCCGCAGCTTGAGCGAAAAGAACGATGTCAGCGCCGTCCACATCATCTCCCATGGCGGCGACGGTGCGGTGCAACTCGGCAACACTCGGTTGAATTTCGATTCGCTGGTGAATAATGCCGGACGTATCGCGGGCTGGGGTGACGCGCTGTCCGAGAACGCCGACTTCTTGATTTACGGTTGCGACGTGGCGGCTACTGCCGAAGGTCAATCGCTCATCCAGGCGCTCGGCCGCTTGACGCGGGCTGACGTTGCCGCGAGCGTAAACTTGACGGGAAGCGCCGCGCAAGGCGGCGATTGGGAATTGGAAGCCAAGACCGGCAGCATTGAAAGCTCAGTGGCCTTGAGCGCGGCGGAGCAAGCGCAGTGGTCTGGGACTTTAGCGGGGTTGTCGGCCTCGTATTCGCAAGTTGTGCGCGGAGGTGGAGTTGTAGCGGATGCAGTCGGTATGCGTACCGACACGTATTTTACCGGCGGCGATCTAACACCCACCTTCAATATCAGCGCGATTCCCGCTACGGCTACAGTAAAAAAAGCCTTTCTCTATGTAAGTGAGCTTGACTATGGCTCGCTCGACACGAGTTTTACTCTCAACGGTACGGCCGTTACGGTCGCAGAGATCGGCTCGTCCGCCGATCCGAATTGGAACTCGAACCGCGTTGTCACGCTGCGCGCCGATGTGACGTCAATCGTCACCGGCAACGGTTCTTACAACATGGCCGGCGCCAATGGGCTCGGGTCCGATGACTACGAGGGCGCCTTCGTGGTCGTTGTCTATGAGGACACGAGCGCATCTAGTAATGCGATTGTGACCCTGAATGACGGTTCGATTACTAGAGTACCGACTACAGCAGTGAGTCAATCGCTTTCGTTCAACGGCGGAAGTCCCATCGGACAAGCGTTCACTGGCGCCGAGCTAACACTAGTTAGCTTGGACGGTCAAGACATTTGGACGGACCCGGCGGTACGCTTCAATGGTACCAACATAACTGCCGCCAACAGTGCGGATAGCCCGAACGGCGGCGCGAGTGTCTTCCAGGTCAGTATCGCCTCGCTCATAGCCCAAAACGATACCCAGGGTACTCTCTCGCAACCGACGAGCGGCGGCTCTGAGAATATTGTTTATCCCTTTGCTGCGACGGTTATCACGCTCGCAAATCTGCCACCCGCCGTCACTTTGCCCGGCGCAACGGTCACTTACATCGAAAACGCTGCTGCCACTGTCATCGACGGCACCGCGACGGTTACCGACTCCGACTCCCCCAACTTCAACATTGGCACTCTGACCGTAAGCTTCACCGCAAACGGCGCAGCCGAAGATCGCCTCGCGATTCGCAATCAGGGCGCCGGCGCGGGCCAGATCGGGGTTTCGGGTAGCAATGTTACGTATGGCGGTACGGTGATCGGCTCTTTCACCGGGGGCACCGCCGGCTCCACCCCGCTAGTGATCACCTTCAACTCGAATTGTACTCCGGCCGCTGCACAGGAGCTGACGCGCAATATCACGTATCAGAACGTGTCGGATAGTCCGTCAACCGCGGCTCGCACGGTAAGTTTCGTGGTGACCGATGGGGATGGCGGTACGAGCAACGCGGCAACGAAGACCATCAACGTCACCGCGGTCAACGATGCGCCCGTCGCGAGCAACGATAGTTACACCCTGAACGAAGATTCCAGCCTAACAGTCAGCGCGAGCAACTGGTGGAACACGAGTTGGACAGCACGCCAGCAACTTACCTTCAACAACACGGCGCAGGCGGAAAATCTCACTGACTTCCCGGTGCTGATAACGCTGAATAGCAGCCGCATCAATTACTCGATCACTCAAAACAGCGGTCAGGATCTGCGTTTCGTCGATGCCAACGGTACGTTGCTCTCCTATGAAATCGAGAAATGGGACGAGTCGGGGACGTCCTACGTCTGGGTCCGGATACCGCAAGTCGACGCCTCTTCGGGCACCGACTACATCTACATGTATTACGGCAACGCGGTTGCGCCCGACGCGCAGAATGCCGACGCGGTGTGGAACTCGGCCTATGTCGGCGTTTGGCACCTGGATGAAACCGGCGCGGGTACGGCCGGCGAGTTCGTGGACAGCAGCGGCACGGCAAACCACGGGCGTGGCGGTGCGGGCACGGCGGCCAACACGCCGACGCTCGCCACCGGACAGATCGGGGGCGGCCAGGAGTTCGATGGCGTAAACGACTTCATCAACGTAAGCAACTCGTCCAGCTTGCAGCTCACGAGCGCAATGACCCTGGAGGGCTGGGTCAACTTCGACACCTTCGGATCGGGCAGCGATGTTGATCCCATTCTCCGCAAGGGCGATTCAAATCCAAACAATTACGAGCTCGGGGTCGGCAATCAAAAGGCTTTTTTCACTCTGGACGGCGGTGACCCGAGCGGCTTGATCGCGCCGTCAACGATCACAGGTAGCCAGTGGCATTACGTCGTCGGCACGTGGGATGGCACGACGCGGCGCTTGTTCATCGACGGGGTGCAGGTTGCCTCAGACTTCTACAGCACGACCGTTGGCATCGATACGAGAGACCTGTACATCGGCAGCCGTTCCGGCGCCGACCTCAGCGACGGCAGGATCGACGAGGTCCGGATCTCCAATGCGGCCCGCTCCGTCGCCTGGACCGCCGCACAATACAAGTCGATGAACGACACGTTCGTCACCTATGGAGCAGCCCAGAGCGTACCGGCCGTGTTTCCTGTGCTCAGCAACGACACGGATGCGGAAAGCAGCACCCTCACCGCTACCCTGGTCAGCGGTCCGTCCAACGCAACCTCTTTCACGTTCAATTCTGACGGAACCTTCAGCTACACTCCGAACGCGAATTTCAACGGCACCGATAGTTTCACCTACCGCGCGAATGACGGAAGCGCTAACTCGAACGTCGCAACCGTCACATTGACGGTCACCAATATCAACGACGCGCCTGCAGGCACAAGCGGCACGGTAACGACCAACGAAGACACCACCTATACCTTTGTGACCGCAGACTTCGGCTTCACCGACGTCGATACGGGCGACAGCTTAGGCGCTGTGCGCATCGATACCCTGCCAGGATCAGGCACGCTGACGCTGTCGGGAACTGGGGTAACCGCGGGCCAGGTGATCACCGTGGCGAACATCACCGCCGGGAATCTGAAATTCACCCCTGTGAGCGACGCCAACGGCAGCCCGTACGCGAGTTTTACCTTCAGCGTGCGGGATCAATCGAGTGTATATGACACTAGCCCCAACACGCTCACGATCAACGTCGTCGCGGTCAACGACGCGCCCGTCGTGACCACGACTGGTACCGCGTTGACTTATGCCGAGAACGCCGGTGCGGTCGTCATTGACTCCGCGCTCACTGTAAGTGACGTCGACAGCGCCAATCTAACCGGTGCGACCGTCACCATCAGCGGCAACTATGTCAACGGCGAGGACGTGCTGAGCTTCGCCAATCAGCTCGGCATTACCGGAAGCTGGAACGCCGCGACGGGAATACTGACCCTGAGCGGGACGACGACCGTCGCCAACTACCAAACTGCGCTGCGCTCGATCACGTACACCAACAGCAGCGACGCCCCTTCGACAGCCGCACGCACTGTCAGCTTCGTCGTGAGCGACGGCAGCGCCAGCAACAGCGCGACGACCCGAACAGTCAACGTGGCCGCAGTCAATGACGCGCCGGTGATCAACAGTAACGGCGGCGGCGCTACGGCCAGTCTCAGTGTCGCCGAGAACTCGACTGCGGTCACCACAGTCGCCTCCACCGATGTCGATGGCGGTACCGTGGTCTACTCGATCAGCGGCGGGGCGGATGCGGCGAAGTTCACAATCAATTCCTCCACTGGAGTGTTGAGTTTCGTTACCGCGCCGAACCGCGAGGCGCCCACTGACGCCGGCGGCAACAACGTCTATGACGTGACGGTGCAAGTCAGCGATGGCAGTCTAACGGACATACAAGACATTGCGGTCACGGTAACGGATGTGGACGAATTCGATGTCGGGTCGGTGAGCGACAGTAATGCTGCGGCCAACAGTGTGGCGGAGAACGCCGCAGCCGGGTCAGTTGTGGGGATTACCGCCCTGGCTAGCGACGCCGATGCCACCAACAACAGCATCACCTACAGCCTCACCGATGACGCCGGCGGGCGCTTTGCGATCAACGCCAGCAGTGGCGTGGTCACCGTGGCCGATGGCGGCCTGCTCGATCGCGAAGCGGCGGCCAGCCACAGCATCACGGTGCGGGCGACCTCGGCCGACGGCTCGTTCAGCACCCAGAGCTTCAGCATCAATCTCACCGACGCCGACGAGTTCGATGTCGGGGCGGTGAGCGACAG
>CAZILI010000070.1:0-12356 GCA_964539965.1 uncultured Burkholderiales bacterium
CTGGTCTTGCAGGCGATCTTGACCGTCGTCATCACCGTGGTGGTGGCGCTGTGGCTGGCGCGCTTGGTCGAGTCGCGCTTGATGAGGACAGAGCTGGATTCGAGCATCCGCGTCATGCTCGGCAAGATCGTGCGCGCCGTACTGCTCGTGTTCGCCGTTCTGATCGCGCTACCCGCCGTCGGCATCGACATCACGGTGCTGTCGGTGTTCGGCGGCGCGCTCGGCGTGGGGCTGGGTTTCGGCCTGCAAAAGGTCGCCAGCAACTACGTGAGCGGGTTCATCATCCTGATCGATCGCTCGATTCGCTTGGGCGACTTGGTGACCGTCGACAACCGCCACGGCGTGGTGTCTCAACTCAACACGCGCTACACGGTGCTCAAGAGCTTGGACGGCACGGAAGCGATCGTGCCGAACGAGATGCTGATCACCATCACCGTAGTTAACCACTCCTATACCGACAAGCGTGCCTTGCTGCGCTTGGAGTTGCAGATCAGCTACCGCAGCCCGCTCGAATCCGCGCTCGACATCATGCAGCAGGCGGCGCGTGGCGTCGCTCGCGTGTTGCGCGATCCCGCGCCGATGGCGCTGGTCAAAGGCTTCGGCGAGAGCGGTATCGACTTGGAGCTGATCGCCTGGATTCCCGATCCGGAAGCCGGGCAGGGACCGCTGCGCTCGGAGTTGTATCTCAGGATCTGGCGCGATTTCCGGGCGAACGGGATTGAAATTCCATATCCGCAGCGCGAGATACGCGTGCTCGACGGCCAGCGGAGCGGCGGCCGGGACGGCGCCGCTTCTCCGTAGCCGACTCGAAGCAAGCCGCCGCCCCGCTTCGCGCGGCCGCGATGTTGCCAAACGATTGCAAACTGTTTCCGTTCGGAAGTACGGCGGTTACACGTCGTCGTTAGTCTGGATGGGCACCCTACTGGAGGCCCATCATGAGCGGAGTTCTTTCGTTTTGTTACGGCGTTGCGGCGTATGTGTTCTTCTTTGCTACTTTCCTATACGCGGTCGGCTTCGCCGGCAACTTCGGCGTGCCCAAGCCCATAGACGGTGGTGCTTCGGTGCCGTTGGCCGAGGCCCTGATCGTCAATTTGATGTTGCTGGCCGTGTTCGCAGTACAGCACAGCGTCATGGCGCGTCGCTCGTTCAAGCGCTGGTGGACGCGCATCGTGCCTGAGCCGATCGAGCGCAGCACGTACGTGCTGGCGGCGACCTTGGCGCTCGCGCTGTTGCTTTGGCAGTGGAGGTCGATCACACAACCGGTGATCTGGGAAGTGCACCATCAAACCGGCGTCTGGGCCATTCAAGCCGTGTTCTGGCTGGGCTGGGCGGTGCTGTTGATCAGCACCTTCCTCATCAACCACTTCGAGCTGTTCGGGCTACGGCAGGTGTTTGCTGGCCTAACGGGCCGCGCGCTGCCGAAAGCGGAGTTCAGGACGCCGCTCCTGTATCGCCACGTGCGTCATCCTATCTATTTGGGGTTCTTGCTCGCCTTTTGGGCGGCACCGCGCATGACGGCGGGGCATCTCCTGTTTGCCGTGGCCACCACCGGCTACATCCTCATCGGCATCTATTTCGAAGAGCGCGACCTGATCGCGCAATTCGGTGACCGCTATCGCCGCTATCGCGAACAAGTCGGCATGCTGGTGCCGCGCCTGCCGTCGCTACCGGCCCGTAGGACGCGCCCTACCCAGTGACGGGATGGACGGACTTTGCCGTAAGCGTGGGCCCCGCACACCGAATAGCGGTGGCCCGGTGCGTGGGACGCACCCTACGCGGCGCGATGGGTGAGCTCGGTCGTGGGGTGCGCCTTGTGCATCGAATAGCGGTGGCCCGGTGCGTGGGACGCACCCTACGCGGCGCGATGGATGGGCTCGATCGTAGGGCGCGCCCTGCGCACCGAATAGCGGTTGCCCGGTGCGTGGGACGCACCCTACGCGATCACGCGACAGATGGGCTCGGTCGTAGGGTGCGCCCTGCGCACCATTCAACCTCGGCGGCGCGTGGGACGCGTCCTACGCAGCGATAGAAGCGAGATCCGCGTTGCCGCCGCACACGAATACGCCGACCCGCTCGCCGCCCTTGGGCCGGTAGCGGCCGGACAATACGGCCGCGAAGGCGGCCGCGCCACCGGGCTCGGCGACGAAGCGCAGCCGTTGCCACAGCGCCCGCTGTGCGGCCTGGATTTCGGCGTCGCTGACCAACACGACTTCCGGCACGTAGCAGCGCGCGATGTCGAACATCAGATCGCCCACACGGCGCGCACCGAGGGAGTCGGCGGCCACGCCACCGACTTCCACTTCGACCGGCGCGCCCGCGCCGAGAGCGGCATGCAAACTGCGCGCGCGTTCCGGCTCCACACCGATGACGCGCACGCGCGTGCCGAACCAGGCGGCGATGCCGCCGATGAAGCCGCCACCGCCGACGGCGACCAGTACCGTATCCAAAGCACCGGCTTGCTGCTCGAATTCTTTCGCGGTGGTGCCCTGGCCCGCGATCACTTCCGGCTGATCGTACGCATGCACCACCAGCGCGCCGCTCTCGTTCGCGCGCTCGGTACTCGCGGCGAGCGCTTCGGAGTAGTCGCGGCCGGTGATGTGGACTTGAGCGCCGTACTCGCGCAGCCGCGCGACTTTAACCGCCGAGGCGATGGTCGGCACGAAGATCTCGGCGCGCGTGCCCAACTGTGCCGCGGCGTACGCCACCGCCGCGCCGTGATTGCCGCCCGATGCGGCGATCACGCCCGCCGCCCGTATCGCACCGGTCAGCATGCGATTGAACGCGCCGCGCGGCTTGAACGATCCGGTATGCTGCAAGCTTTCGAGCTTGAGTACGATGCGCGCGTCGATGCCGAACGCCTCGCGCTCCAGTTCCATCGCCGGCGTGCGGCGGACATGGTCGGCGATGCGCAGCGCCGCGCGGTCGATGTCGTCGGGTGAGATGATGGCTGTGGTCACGTGCGGCTCGTTCAGAGGGTGCTTGAGTATAATCGACGCGCAGAACGGTTCGGAGGATTCACTAGTGCATCGCATGTTGGTGGTACTACTCATGGCGCTCACCTGCGCCGCGCTGGCCGATGAGGTCGATCTCAATGCCAAGTTCGACGGCGTCACGGCCTACAATCAAGGTAGCTACGACAAGGCGGCCAAGTTGCTGCTCAAGTCGGCACAGCAAGGCGATCGCTGGGCTCAGCTGCATTTGGGCTTGAGCCTGCTCAAGGCGGAGCCGCCACTGCGGGACTATGCCGCGGCAGCGAACTGGCTCACGCTCGCCAGCGATCAGGGCGACAGCGACGCGCAGTACATACTCGCGCTCATGTATCAGCGCGGCGATGGTGTGACGCGCGATGTCGTGCAGGCGTGGAAGTGGTTCACCCTTGCCGGCGACGCCGGTGTCGGTGCGGCGCGAGTTGCGCGCGAGCAAATGGTGAGCGAACTCAGGCCGAGTTTCGATCAGATGGATGCGGCCAAGCGCCTAGTGCGGGAGTGGCGCGAAGAGCGCGCGCGCGAAAAGCACTGACCATGCTACGGAGTAGAATGCGTGAACCGATCAGCCACGAGGAGCGCATCATGACCGCCGTTACGCCGAAAGCTTCGAATCACGCCGATCTTCCGCCGCTGGCCTCGCGTTTCGTGAGCGTACACGACATGCCTTGGGAGAAGAGTGCAGTCTATCCGGGCATCGAGAGCAAGACTCTCCTGGTCGATCCCGCTTCGGGCTTGCTCACCATGCTGATGCGTATGGCGCCGGGAGCCAAACTCCCTGATCACGAGCACGTGCTGATCGAGCAGACTTATGTGGTGGAGGGCAGCCTCGTGTGCGGCGAGGGCGTGTGCAAGCAGGGCGAGTACGTTTGGCGCCCGGCCGGCAGCCGGCACGAGGCCTGGGCCGGGCCCGAGGGAGGGCTGTTCGTCGCGATCTTCCAGATTCCCAATCGGTTCTTCAAGCAGGACGGCGTCGTCACAGACTACCTGGGCAACGATTGGGAGCAAAAGTGGGGTAGGGCGCTCGAGCGGCACGAGCAGGCGCAGTTCGCTTGATCGATGCGCAGGGCGCACCCTACTTCAACGGGTGCGTCCTACGCACTGCCACGCCAGCGCTAGCGGTGTGACTCGAGATCCTGATCTAGGGGGTACATCGGCCGCTTGAGCTTTTTGTAGTCGAAGCGCCAGTAGTCCGAAGTTCCCACTCCGATCCCGTTGCACTCAATCGCGGCCTTGGCGAACGGCAGGAAGATGGGCCGGTAGTACATGCGCGATTTGAGCAGCAGGTATTTCTTCTTGCGCGGATCGATACCCACGCTGGTGAACACGCCGAGATCCCATGGCTCCTGCAGGCGTTCGATGATCACCACTTCGCAAACGCCGGTGTCGAGCACCACGGTGCGGCCCATGCAGGCACGCAAGCCGGTGAATTGCGGTCCGGTGATGGTGTATTCGCCGTCGGTGATGGCACGCACCACGCCGGTCATCTCCAGCGGTTCTCCCTTCGCGCCGATCGCGGGCAAGTCGGTCTTGCCGCCGAGTTGTAAAGTGACCTTGGCGCCGACACCGGCGACGATGCACTTCGCCACCGAATCGGGGTCGCGCACCGGCCCGACGCCGATGTCGGTCAGGCCTTGCCGCAGCGCCTCGCGCAACACCACCATCACGTCTTGCGTCGCACCCGAGGCGCAATTGTCGCAATGATCCAGCAGCAGCACCGGCCCCTGATCGTACTGCTTCGCCTTGGCGATCGATTGCTGCAATGGCTCGGCGTGATAGATAAAGTCGGCGCGCCGCTCCCACGCGATGTCGAGCATGCGCTCGCACTCGGCTTGCGCGGCGGCGCGGTCGCCGTCGGCGACGACCACCGCGCTTATTCCCATGTCGGGAATGTCGGTTTGCGGAAAGCCGCCGAACGCGGTGGCCGCCAGCATACCGCGCCGCTCGGCGTCCTTCGCCGCCTGAATGAAATCGCGCATCGGATACTCGAGATCGCACATGCGCAAGGTCTGCGCCAGCACGGGGCGCTTGCCCCACGCGACGACCGGTTTGACTTCTCCCTTGAGGGCGCGGATCAGGATACGCCCGGCGAGTTCGCCGGCTTCGTAGGCGTCGATGTGGGGATAGGTCTTGTAGCCAGTCAGCACATCGCAGTTGCGCGCCATCTTTTCAGTGAGGTTAGCGTGCAGGTCGAGCGCGACGCACACCGGCAGTTTGGGCGCGAGCTTACGGATGCGCTCGAGCAAGTCACCTTCGCCGTCATCGGTGGAATCCGCCACCATGGCGCCGTGCAAGTCGAGCATCAGCGCATCGCAACCGCGCGCGACTTCTTCCAGGATGGCTGAGCACATGGTGTCATAGGCTTGCGCCGTGACTCGCCCGCTGGGTGGCGAATCTCCCGCAACCGGGGTGACGATCTGCGCGCCGAAAGCCTCGGCGAGCGCGAGATAGGCGCCCATCTGCGTGCGCGTACCGCGCATCGCCGCGTAGGCATCGCGTCCGAAGTACGGGCCCCTGGGGCCGAAATTGGCGAGCGGGGTCGGCATCGGTGAGAAGGTATTGGTCTCATGCTGCATGCGGGCGACGACGAACTTCATGATCGGACTCGCGCGAATCGAAGGCGACGGCGGGGAGTATACCGCCGCGCGCCTTGTGTGCGCGGCCGCTGCGTCGGTACACCGGCGCAGCGGGGCAGGGGATTCGACTACTTCGGCGGCACCGGCAACCACCAATCGTTGAACTTGGGTTCGCTCGGCGTGCCGATGCTGCGCAGATAAGCGGCGATATTGGCGATTTCGGTGGTGGTGATGATGCGGCGGTAAGACGGCATGCCGCCTTCCTTGCCCTCCCACACGGCTTCGCTCACCTCGTCGGATTCGTGCACGATATTTGGCCCCATGCCGCCGGTCGCGCCCATGCCGTGGCAACCGTAGCAGTTGTACTTTAGGTAGGCCCGGCGGCCTTCGCCTTCGGCGCTCAAGCTTGCCGCCGCTGTCGCGGCCGCAGCCTGGCTGATGCGAGGCGCCGGCGGCTGCGAGTCGTCGGCTCGAATGCCGCCCGACAGCGCGGCCAGACAAAGGGTCGATCCAAGGATTTTCAGTGTGATGCGCATAGTGTCAATCTCCAAGTAAGCGTTCATCGATCTTTTGCTGATGCAGCGCGCAGCGGTGGCGTCACCGATTGCGTCGCGACCAGCGGAATGCCGTATTCGAGCAAGATGGCGCGAATGTCTTCGCTGCGCCGATCGAGCACGTCTTGCAGTTCGGTTTTCAACTTCTCCTCGCCCTCGCGAACGCCGAGCGAGATGTCGTAGGCAAAAGCGAGTCCGGGCAGGCGGGGATCGGACGCGGCCGGCACCACCGCGAGTCGATCTCCGTGTCGCTTGGCGAAGTAGCCGGCGAAGGGTCCCCACACGATCGCGGTGTCGATCTGGCCCGCGACCACCGCGTCGATCACTTTGGCCTGAGGATCGCTTTCGCTTTCGTCACCCCACACGGCAAAGCCGACGACGTTCTCGACCATGCCACGACTCGCCAAAGCGCGCGCCGGCGGTGTATTGATGCCTTCCGCTCCAATAGCGTGCAGCCCGATCCTCAGGCGCGCGAGCGCTGGAGCATCAAAGTTGCCGAGTTCGAGCCGACGCTCGCGCAGCGACACGAATGCATAGGTCGATGCGTAGTAAGGCCGTGTTGCCGACACGCCGGGCAATCCGCTCGCCGGCACCCCCATGACCAAGTCGCAACGGCGAGCTTGCAATGTGCGGCGCAGAAAGCCGCGCCGCTGCACGCTCCAGGCGTAGCGCAAGCTTGCGCCGAGATCTTCGGCGATGAGGGCGGCGACCTTGTTCTCGAAGCCTTGCAACTTGTCGTCGGAGAACGGCAAGTTGTGGGGATCGGAGCACACCGCCAGCTCGCGCCGCGGTTCGGCGGCCGCGGCGAAGCCGGTGCACAGTGCCGCGGTGAGCGCAGCGGCCGCGCTCAAGAGCCAAGCCAAGCGCCGAGGCACTAGCGTGCTCATGGCAGCTTGAACACGTGCACCATGCCGCTGGTGGCGGTCGCCGTCGCGGCCTGCGCTTTGGCGGGCTTACCGGTAGCGGTTGCTAGGGGAGAGACGCCACGCTCGGATTCCGATTCATCGTCCTCGCCGCTTATCAACGGGCAAGTCCCGCCGGCGAAGCCGCCTGCGAGAAAGCCAACCCCCGTGTACACCGCTACGCGCTGCTTGCCGTCGGGCGCGCTATAGGTGATGGGGTTGCCAACGATGCCGCACTCGAGCTGTTTCTGGAACAAGACCTTGCCGGTGGTGGCATCGACCGCCTTGAGCCACTTGTCCAGGGTGCCGTAGAACACCACATTGCCGGCCGTGGCGAGCACGCCGCTGTACAGTGGCAAGGGTTCCTTGACGCTCCACTTGCGCGCGCCCTTGGCGCCGTCCCATGCGACCAGTTCGCCCAGAAATCCGCCCGGTCCGGGCGAGAACTCGAGGTTCACGCCGAGAAACGGCGTGCCGGCGATGTACTGCGCGCGTAGCGCTTCGTAGTTGTTGCAGAAATTTATGGCCGGTACGTAGAACAGTTTGGTGCTGGGCGAAAACGCGGCCGGCACGAATTCCTTGCCGCCGAGCGGGGTCGGACAGATGTTCTTGACGATCACGCCTTCGTGCGTTTGCATGCCCGGATTGACTGCCGGCACGCCGGTCTTCAGATCGACGTGATCGGCCCAGGTGACGTTGACGAACTTGTTCGCCGACAGCACTTCGCCGGTTGCGCGATCGAACACATAGGCGAAGCCGTTCTTGTCGAAGTGCACCAGCGCCTTGCGTAGCTTGCCGCCGATGGTGAGATCGGTGACGATGCTTTCGTTCATGGCGTCGAAGTCCCAGCTCTCATGCGGCGTGAGTTGATAGGCCCACACAGCCTCTCCGGTGTCGGGATTGCGCGCGAAGATGGAGGCGCCCCATTTGTTGTCGCCGGGGCGCATATCGGGGTTCCACACGCCTGGGTTGGAGGTACCGTAGTAGATCAGATTGAGCTCGGGGTCATAGGAGAACCAAGCCCAAGAGGTGCTGCCGCCTTGCTGCCAGAGGTTGCCCGGCCACGAGGTCTTGCCGAGATCGGTACCGCGATCTTTGGCATAGAAGGCATGGAACTTCGAACCGATCTTGACGTCGGCGTCCGGGCCGGTGCTATAGGCCTTCCATACCGACCTGCCCGTGTTCACATCGAGCGCCTGCACCCATCCGCGGATGCCGAGCTCGCCGCCGGCGTTGCCGATGATGACTTTATCTTTCACGACGATCGGCGCGCCGGTCAAAGTCTCGCCCGCTTTGACATTGCCCAAGCGCGTGCGCCAGACCAAGGTGCCGGTCACCGCATCCACGGCTACCGTTTGATCGTCGAGCACGTTGTAGATCACCTTTCCATTGGCGTAGGCCGCGCCGCGATTGACCACGTCGCAACAGGCGACCCCGCGCGCGTACTCGTTCGGGCGCGGGTCGAAGGTCCACAGCACCTTGCCGCCGCGCGCCAAGTCGAGCGCGATGAGCTTGTTCGGGAAGGGCGTGACCACGTACATGACGTGGCCGACCACCAGAGGTTGGCCTTGATGACTTGCCTTAGTGCCGGTCGCAAACGCGAATTCTTCGACCAGACTGCCGACGTTTTTCGAGGTGATACCCGTGAGTTCGCTGTAGCGGGTGCCCTGTAGCGTGCCGGCGGGCGTGTTCCATTCGGCGCCGGCCGCTTGTGCGTGTGCCGCGTGCGGTGCAGCCGCCGAGGCGCCCAGCAAAGCCAGCGCGAGTAATAGCCGGCGGGCGCCCGGCTGCGCAAACACGTGAGTGCGGCGAGATGGAAGTACTGCGGTTGCCATGCGGATCTCCATATTCGTGAATAGACATGTATCACCGTGCCCTGCATCGGCTTCGCGCTAGCGCGCGAGTCGGGCGAGGCCACCTGTTGAGCGCTCGGTGTGCGCATCGATGGGCGACGCGCAGCCGGACGCATTCCCCCATGAGGGGTGTCCTACTCAACTACCGAATCGCTTATTCGCCGCCGAGGGACCGTCTTCGAGACGTCTCGTTGTGAAAAGCCGGCGCAAACCGCGACACGCCAGCCTGGCGAATCACCTAGATCGAGCTGTTATTGCTGGGCGTGCGACGCCGGTTGAAGCGGCATGCAGGCTAGCGACGCACCCTTGGGATTGTTGACGACGAGAGCGTGTAGATTTTTTACACACTTTACCGACCGATGCCTGGATTGTCAACAATTTATTGCACAAGCTCACGCGCCGCTGCGCGCTCAATCGTCCGCTTCCACCGAGACTTTCTTGGCGACGACCACACCGCGGTCGTCGAATTTGCCCTCGACTTCCACCTTGAGACCGACGGCGAACTGCGCGTTGATCGGCTCTATCGAGGCGGAAGTCGCATCGATGACTTGGCCGTTGACGGTGAACGTCCTGCCGTTGAGATTCTCGAGAAATCCTTGGATTTCCGCTTCCGTTCCCGCCCGCGGCACGCTGCTCATGGGGACGACCTTGACCGAAGTCGCCGCCAGTCGATCGGGAGCGGTCAGGCTTCCGCTCACCTCCGCCTGCATCCCCGGCGCGAGAACGACTCCGGCCGGCTCAATGCTCGCTCCGGCGTAGAGCACGGTGAGCGACCCGATTTCAAATGTCTGCTGCGCGGCATCGAGAGAGGATAGCTCGCCGCTTAGCTTGAGCGGCGCGCCCGCGCTCTTGCGTCGTATCAAGGTCGCGCGAATCGAGTTTGCGCTTGCGTTGCTCACGAGCCCGCTCACTTCGACCACCTCGCCTGCGGCGAAGTCGCACACTCCGTTTACCAAAGGCGGCTGGGTCTGCGCGTCGATCTGAACCGTCTGCGAGAGTACCGTCATGGATCGGCAGCCGGAATCGATTGCACCGATCGGGCCGGTGACATTGCCCTGGTAGGTGATACTTTGCGCTTTGGTGACGCCTGTGTTCGTGTCTTGATAGGCGACGATTTCTACCACCATGCCGAGTTCGAGGTCTTCGGCGCTCGCAGTGTCCTCGTCGTCAATCTTGATCTGGGTCTGCGCTGTAACGTCGAAATGCGTGCCGTTGACGACGACGCTGCCGAAGCCGGATATCGCGCCCAACGCCACCACACCGGTGCCGCCCACGCCGCCGTTGCCGCCGGCCCCACCGCCGGCCCCCCCTCCGGTGCCGCCCACACCACCGGACGCCACGACTCCCCCGCCACCGCCGCAGCCGGCGAGCACGATCAGCGCGCAAACCCCGAGCGCTCGGCGCAACCCCTGGGCGAGATTCCTCACCGCGGCCGCTTGCCTTTGGCCGCGGGCCGCTCGCTCCGGCCTGCGCCGGCGACGTCTTGATTCGGCCCGGTGTAGAAATACACGCCGAAGTTGATGCGCCGATCGGCATCGGCTCGCTCGGAATCGAGCCGATCCAGCTCCAGTGCGAGCCGGTTGATCTGCTGAATGGCGCGCATGCCCAAGTCGGCGGAAAGCTTCGCCAAAGTCTCCACCGACGCGACGGTGAGCTTGTTGTAGTACACGCTGCGCTCGAGCAAGGGGCCGTCTTGCTCGAGCATGTTGGTCACGGCGACCGCGGCGTGATCGTGCAGATTCTGGCTAAAGTAGAACGCCTTCTCGCCGAAGCCTTTGCTCGGCACGAAAGCGCGGCTCTTCAGGTGCACGCGATCGCGTGCGTCCAGCTCGACTACGCCCAAGCGCAGCCACTCGTCCAGCAGCGGCCGCGCGCGGATATCGGTTCGGATCGAGGCCACCAGAGCCTCGAATGAGCGCTCGCCGCCGTCGCTGGCGTGGCGCGCCAACGGCAGCGGGTTACCTTGCTTGTCGAGGTAGTCGGCGTCGTTGATCCAGCGTGCCACCAGCTGTGCGCCGAGCGAGACCACGGGCGGCGCGGCCAGCGCTGTGTCGGGGTCTTCGTCCGTGAGACGCTTGACCTCGGCGCGGTGAATGCCGGTGAGCATGCTCACGCGGCTGTCGCTTTGACGTGCGTCCTCGATCGGGAACTCTCGTGTGGCGACTTCCACGTAGATTGCTTTTAACAATTTTGCCAAGGCAGGATAGGTAATACCCTGCGCGATCATGAACTTGACCAACGGCTGCAGGATCCAGCGGACGGCGCGGTAAGCCACCTCGGGCGACGTTTGTAGGGCCTGGCCGGTCTTGCTCATGTCCGTCGTAGCGAGCCCGAGGTAACGCGACACGGCGGTTTCATGGCGATTTCTTTGCTGTTGTTGTGCGTGCAAAAGTTTTGCACGGAACCGCACCTCCGGTCAACCCGGGCGGCGCTAACAGGGGGCGGGATGGGGCCACGCCGGCAGGCCGCGGCGCGTGGCGACTATTGCGGGGTCAGCTCGCGCGCGCGAGCATGGCCTGCAGCAGGACATTGCAACCGGCTTCGAGATCCTCGGACCGCGCGTTTTCGACTTCGTTGTGACTGATGCCGCCTTCGCAGGGGACGAAGATCATCGCGGTCGGAATGACCCGCGCGACGTACACGGCGTCGTGGCCGGCGCCGCTGACGATGTCCATGTTGGAGTAGGCGAGCGCCTGCGCCGCCCCTCGCACGCTGTCCACCAGCTGCTTGTCGAAGGCGGTCGGCGCAAAGTAAGACACTTCGGCGATAGTGTGCTGCAAGCCCAAGTCGGAGCAGATCTCGGCGCAAGCCGCGCGCAGCTGCGCATCCATCTCGCCTAGACGCTCCGTGCTCGGGTGGCGGAGGTCAACCGACAGGCGCACCTTGCCCGGCACGACGTTGCGCGAATTGGGCGCCACTTGCATGAAGCCGACGGTGCCGCGGCCGTCAGAATCAGCCGCGCCGATACGATAGACCTCGGCCACCAAGCCGGCCGCACCCATGAGCGCATCTTTACGCGCGTTCATGGGCGTGGTGCCGGCATGGTTGTCTTGCCCGCTGAAGGTGACGTCGTACCAGCGCGAGCCGAGCGAGCCTTGCACCACACCGATGGTCTTGCTTTGCTGCTCGAGAATCGGGCCTTGCTCGATGTGCGCCTCGAAGTAGGCGCTTCCCGGGTGATCGCCCACGACAGCCTCGCCGGCATAGCCGATGCGGCGCAGCTCCTCGTCTACGCTCTTGCCGTCGATGTCTTTCGCACTCAAGGCGTGCTCGAGCGAGAAGATCTTCGCGAACACGCCGGAACCCATCATCACCGGCTGAAAGCGCGAGCCCTCTTCGTTGGTCCAGATGCACACCTCCACCGGCGCCCGCGTTTCGATCCTATGGTCATTCAAGGTGCGCACCACTTCCAGCGCGGCCATGACGCCGTAGTTGCCGTCGAACTTGCCGCCCGAGGGCTGGGTGTCGATGTGGCTGCCGGTCATGA
>CAZILI010000071.1:0-12286 GCA_964539965.1 uncultured Burkholderiales bacterium
ACGTGTTCGCCATCGGTATCGACCGACAGGGCAACAAGTGGTTCGGCACCAATGCCGGAGGCACGTCGCGCTACCGAGACGGTCAATGGAAGACGTTCTTTCCGATGCACGGACTGGCCGACTATTGGATCTACGCGTTCGCCACGCAGCGCGACGGCACGCTGTGGATCGGCACTTGGGCCGGCGCCAATCGCCTCGATCCCAAGTCCGGGCGCTTCACGACCTACGTGAAGGAATTGGTGAACGAATGGGTGTACGGCATCGCCGTCGACTCGCGCGACCGGCTATGGTTCGGCACCGAAGGCGGCGTGTCGATGTATGACGGCAAGTCATGGCATGCCTGGACACACAAGGACGGATTGGGCGCGGCAAACAGCCAGAACCTTCCCGCGAGCCCGAACACCGGGCTGGGCACGCGCTCGCGCCACGACCTGTCTACGTTGGCCGAGGGAACGCCGACCTACAACCCGAACTACGTTTTCGCCGTCCACGTCGCGCCTGGCGACAGTGTTTGGGCCGGTACCTGGGGCGGAGGCGTATCACGCTTCGACGGACGGATCTGGCGCAATTTCACGACCAAGGATGGCCTCTGCGGTGATTTGGTCTACAGCATTGCACAGGCGAACGACGGCGCACTATGGTTCGGCACCGACAACGGCGTATGCCGCTTCGACGGCAAGGCTTGGCGGAGCTTTCGCAAGAGTGACGGCTTGCTCGAGAACCATGTCTACGCCGTTGCCTCTACCCCGAGCGGGGAGATTTGGGTCGGCACCAAACGGGGTGTCACGCGTATCGGCAAATGAAGACTGGAAGGGACGCGAAATGCAGATCGGGTATCGAACCGTTGCAATAGGCCTGGTGGTGTTGGCGATCGCAATCGCAGCGGCTTACAACCTCGGACAAAGGGATGGGGAGAAATCCGTGGCGCACGAGCGCGCCTTGCCTGCAACGACAGAGAAATCTTCGACCGCCCAGACGTCGTCCTTACCGCCCAATCACCCCGCGGTCACACCGAATATCTCACAAAGCGCAGTTCAGCCCGTCGAACGAGAGGGTAAGGTCGACGTGCCGCGCAATTCCAAGTTCGTGCACTTCCGGGTGGGCAACCGCAACGTCAAAGATATTCTCGCGGATGGAAGCATCCTTTGGGTCGGCACCTCCGGAGGCCTAATTCGATACGACACTGGCAACGACAAGTTCCGGCTGTTCGACACCCAAAGCGGACTGCTGTCGAACGGCGTGTTCCACGTCGGCAAGTTGGACGGCCGGCTACTCGTCGGAACCTACGGCGGCGGCATGTCCCTGTACGACGAAGCCAAGGACAAGTGGGAGACGTTCAACATTCCCGACGGACTGGCCGACGCCTTTGTCTACGACGTGCTGAAATTGAAGAACGGCGACCTCTGGATCGCCACTTGGTCAGGCGCCAATCGCGTAGCGGGTGGGACGCTCAAAGATCGATCGAAGTGGCAGGTCTTCACGGTGGAGAACACCAAGGGCGGACTGCCGAACGATTGGGTCTACGGCCTTGCGGAAGGCAAGAACGGCGAGCTTTGGCTCGCCACCGAGGGCGGCTTGGCGCGCTTTCACCGCGATAGGTGGGACCATTGGAATCACGATCAGGGACTGGGCGCCGACTACGAGAAGGTCAAGGATGACCTCCAGTTCAAGAATGATCCCGCTCAGTATTCCACTCATCATGCACGTCAAAAGCAGGAGATGCATCTGCAGGACGTGAACGTCGCGTACAACCCGAACTACATCGTCGCGCTCGCAGTGGACGGCGACGGAGTCGTGTGGGCTGGCACCTGGGGCGGCGGCTTATCCCGCTTCGACGGAACAACATGGAAGACCTACACCGTAAAGGAGGGGCTACCCGGCAATCACGTCTTTCTTCTGCACCGAGACGCCGCGGGCGCCTTGTGGATCGGCACGAACAACGGCCTTGCGCGTCGCGATGGTGATAAGTTCAGCGTGCTGACCACAGCCGATGGTCTTTTTTCGAACACGGTGTTCTCAATGGCCTCGGGCGCAGACCGCAGCCTGTGGGTCGGCAGTTACGGCGGGGTAGCGCACCTGACCCAATGAGTGCGCACTGGGCGCGGTGCGTCTCGGTGCAAAAGAGAGCGCTTCCCCTGTGTAACTCACAACTCACACTCCCTCTCGCCGCTCGGCCTAAGTCGCACCGCCCAGAGTCTGCGCCAACTTCCCTCCGCAGACTCACATCCGCTTCGTTTCGTCCGCGAATTGTCAACTAACGTGTCTTTCCCTCGAATCGCCTGGATAGCGCCCGATTCTGATGTACAGAAACGGCCGCCTTGCTCAAGGCGGTACCTGGAGCGCGGCGGTTCTCGACATGGGGCGGACAATGAGGCTTGGCGTAGAGTGGATCGTACTTACCTTGATAGTAGGTATGCTCGACATGACGGCGCAAGCGGTCGAAATAAGTGCCGCCAACGTGCCTGCGCTCGAGGCACAGGCATGGCAATGCAAGCTGCAGCACGATGAATTCCACCATGTCGCATGCACGCCCTGTGTCGACGGCAAGCTACCGTGGGAGCCCACGGTCGGGCCGAACGGCTATCCGTTACTTGACTCCTTTGATGAGTTCGTCCTGGCCCCCGAGAAGAGTACGTCGGACCTGGGTCGCCGCCGTTTCGTGCCCCTATTTACTGTGCCTTACGACCTCGCTAGCGTCGAGAGGTTGGTTCGCGCGGCATTGTGCGACCGTGGCAGCGAGTGCCGCGTGAGGTTCGAGGATCCGGCATCGTTCTAACCGAAAAGGGCATATCTAAAGACGCACCCGGCCCGAGCTTCACAAGGCCCGTCGCGACGCCCTTCCTATTCGCACTCATCAAGCCGTCCGTTTCCGTTTGAGTCGCGGCTGCGGGCGCGCATCGATCGGTTCAATAGGACCGTGACGCCCCCATTGCCGTCCGCTATCGCCAGATCCGGTTTGCCGTTGCCGTCGAGATCCACCGAAACCACTGACTCCGGCATCACGCCCGCACTGAACGAAAAAGAATCGAAACTGCCTCGCCCCTTATTGCGCATCACCGACACACTGCCCGCCATTAAGTTCGCGGTCGCGAGGTCCAGATCCCCGTCCCCGTCGAAGTCGTCGATCACTATATCGTTGGGCCACAGGCTCGCCCCGGAGAGATTCGCGTAGCGGCCGAGGTCGACTTCGACCGGTCTCATGAATGCAAAATCTCTTCCCCGCATGCCTCCTTGCCCGAATAGGATAGAAACATGGTGCGTGTAGTCGCTGGTGACCACCAGGTCTGAGCGGTGATCTCGGTTGAAGTCAGCCACCTTGACGGCTCTTGGCATTTGCCCCGCCGCGAAGGCTTCGCAGCGATGGAAACGCAGTCGTCTTGCCGTCGACGTGTTCTTGCACACGGCGACTTGCCCTGCGGCCGCTACGGTGAAGATGAGTTCCGGCCGGTCGTCACCATCGAGATCTGCCGCCACGACGGACGCGGGGGGCTCGACAGCCGAGGTGTTGAGATCAGCGAGATCGATCTTGCGCTCGGTTTCGAACCGACCGCTGCCGTCGTTTAAGAGCAACTTGATGCTGCCGGACGCATAGTGAGGCGTTACGATCAAGTCCAATCTGCCGTCATGATCTAGATCGGCGCTGATAACCTGTCGGACCCACGTGCCCAGACTGATGTTCGAACGTAGCTCCCACTCGCTCCCGCCGCCCAAGGTCGAAAGCTGTCGGTACACCTTGATGCGCGCCTTGACTCTCTCCGCTTCGGCCACCGTAAGATTCTCCGCCACGGAGAAGTCGTCCCGGCCGTTGCCGTCGTAGTCGCCGCCAGCGATCGCAATGCCTGAAATAGGGAACAGGATGCTCATCCCCTCGTTCGGCGCACTGGCAAGGGCGGGACCCACCGTGCCGTCGCCAAGATTCATAAAATACTTAAGGTCCTCTTGCTCCCAGGTGTTAGCGACGACCACGTCCTTGGCGCCGTCGTGGTTGAGATCGATGCTAACTGCCTGTGGATCGTATCGAAACGGGCTATGAGGCTCAGTGACGCGCCGAGTCGAGAAATCCATCCTGGACTTGAGATCACATTCGTCGGGAATACCGTTGCCGTTGCAATCTTGGCTTCGTCCTTCTGCGATATCGCACTCATCCGGATACCCATTGAGATTCGCATCCTGACTGATCCGCGACTCGTTGAGGAGCACAGCAACGGTATCGTCTGTCCTATTGGCGACGACGAGATCTGCCGGAGCCCTCCGGTCCAAGTTCGCCGCTCTGATCGCCACGCCATCACGGCCGGTCGTAAAAAACCTCCCGCGCTCGAAGCTAAGTTCACCTTTGTTCAGGATCACTAGCACTGTTTCGCCGGTAGTAGCCGCCAGATCGGGTAGCCCGTCATTGTCCAAGTCAGCCGCGTCAACCGACGATGCGTCGGCCTCCAGAGTCAAGGTGACCGGCGTGCGCGTGAAGCCCCATGCGCCTCCACCTCGGTTCGCAAATACGGAGAGGGTATGGGTCGCGTGATTCGCGGAGATAAGATCCGGGTAACCATCGCCACTCACATCCGCTACTGCCATCGACACCACGTTGCCAGAGCCGACATCGTACTGGTAGTCCCTTGCCCAGCTTCTGGGCCCGTCGGGCTCATACGCTCGATCGGGTGTCGTCAGACTTCTCGTTCCGTTGTTCTTGATCATAGCGATACGTCCGTCATTGGAGCCGACGGCAAGATCTTGATCTCCGTCCCGGTCGAAGTCTGCCGCAATCAGCGAGCTCGCCCAGTTCGACCAAATATCCAAGCGGCTCGCCTCGCCGAAAGTTCCGTCACCGTGATTCCAAAGCACTACGACCTGGCGAGTCGCGCCATGATTGAATGTGACGGCTAAGTCGGGGTGTCCATCGGAATCGAGTTGCGCCGCAACGACGGCCGTCACTTCGGCTCCCACCTCCGGGGCTCCCGCGCCGATCCGATAGGTCGCGAAGACACTGAGTCGGCCGTCGACATTGCCGCGCAGAATGGAGACCATCGCCTCCGGGAGCGCTCCTTCGGTCTTGTGCACTACCGCAAGGTCATCGAAACCGTCACTGTCGAAGTCGGTGGAAGCGACGGCTCGCGGGAAAGCACCCACCGTCACTGTGGCGTCGCCCGCTGGGCTTGCGAATGCGCCGCGACCGTTGTTGAGGTAGATGGAGACCGTAGTTGCATTGAAGTTTGCGACAGCGAAATCGATGTCTCCGTCGTGATCGAAGTCTCCGGTGGCAAGCGCTTGTGGCCCATGGCCCACAGAGTAGATTGAGGCCGCCTGCAGCCCGAAGGATTTGGGGAGCACATCGAAGATGTCTCTGATCCCATTGTCGTTGCAGTCCGTTCGCAACAGCATCCCTCCGTCTCGGGGTTGTGGCTTCGGCCCAGGACTTGGACGCGGAATGGGCGTCGCTCGCCTAGTGGCCTCCGGCTGCCGACCCGAGACCTGAACGCTAACCAGGGCCAAGCCAAGACTAAAGACCAGGATCGCACCCACAATCAAATGAGCCTTCCGTTTCACCGCAGATCCTTTCCCGATATAGAACGAGCCGTACGCCGTTACCCACCGACATTCCGCGCTTCTCTGGCCTAGGAGACAGCGAGTCAAGCGAGAGTCGTGTACCTCTCGCTTTGCATGGTATTGAATCGAACGCGGGTACATCTGACGCACGTCAAACATCTCTTCGAATCGCGGGTCCTATGCGCGATGGCGTGGTCACCCTGCTTGACCAAAGTCAAAACCTTGGTGGCGAACCGATTTGACAATTTGCTCGATGACCAATCGAGGATGACTCGACCTTCAGAAAACCGATGCGGCCTTGTCGCATCGCCGACTGAGTTCAAATGCGCAATTTTGTCGCAACGTGAGATCGAGCCTCCCTTGATCTCGGCAACGCAAGAAGTATGAATAATGAGCACGACTGATGATCGAGATTGACGCCTCGTTCGGCGAAGGAGGTGGGCAGATCTTGCGTAGCGCGCTCGCGTTGTCGATCGTTACGGGAGAAGCAATAACGCTCACCCGTATCCGCGCCAAGCGCGCTCAGCCCGGACTTAAGCCGCAGCATCTAATGGCCGTACGCGCGGCCGCCGAGATCAGCGCCGCGAAGGTCGAGGGTGCAGTCCTTCGCTCGCAAGGCTTGCGATTCGAGCCGCAACGCGTCAAACCCGGGCGCTACCAATTCGAAATCGGAACGGCGGGATCGGTAGGCCTAGTACTCCAGACGATCTTCCTACCGCTTAGTTTCGCGTCGCAAACGTCGCATCTCAAGATCGTGGGCGGCACGCACGTACCTTGGAGTCCATGCTACCACTACCTAGCATGGCACTGGCTCACGACTTTGAGCAAGATAGGCTACCGGGCAGACCTAAAACTCGAACGCATCGGGTTTTACCCCCGAGGCGGCGGCGTCGTACGCGCCGTTACATATCCTTCCTCGGAGCTAACGCCGCTGCACCTCGTTGACCGCGGCACACTACAGCGAGTGCGCGGGCTTTCGGCTGTAGCAGAACTCGATCTTGCGATAGCGCGGCGCCAACGGGAACGCGCCCTCTTTCGTTTGCAAACATTGGGGGTTCCCCTCGATATAGAACTCGCCTCCTTTCCGTCGTATTCAAAGGGAACTTTCCTGCTGCTCATCGCCGACTTCGAGCATTCAAGCTGTTGTTGTTACGCTTTGGGTGCCGGCGGAAAACCGGCTGAAACCGTGGCGGATGAAGCCGTGGATGCCCTTGCCGCCAACATCAACAGCGGTGCTGCAATTGACGATTATCTCGCGGATCAATTGGTGCTCCCGCTCAGTTTCGTACCGCAATGGTCCCATTTCAGCACCGCGCGAATCACTCAGCATCTCCTCAGCAATGCCCAGCTCGCGCGCTACTTCCTACCTGTCCAAATCGAGGTGTCCGGCAAAGAGGGGGAGAAAGGCGACGTGCGAATCAAAGGGGTTGAAAGAACAGCATATCCTTATCAGAAGTTGCCCTCTAGGTGACGGCTTTGTTTCGATTTACTACGTCCCCGCTCTAATCGCATGGTCCTCCCCACGGGCCGTCGCGGCTTCATCGAATGGGCACTATCCGTATGGTTGTCCGGGCGATTTTCAGAACGCCCAACTTCCCGAGAGGTCGAGGCGGTACGCTTCACCCATGAGATGCATCCCGACTTGCCGACTGTGACCCTCTTCTTGTGCGGCGATCTCATGACGGGCCGCGGCATCGATCAGATTCTCGCTCACCCGAGCGAACCCCGCCTGTACGAGCCATACGTCCGCTCTGCGCTCGAATACGTCAGGCTTGCCGAAATTGCCAATGGACCGATCGACAGGCCGGTCGACGTCACCTACATTTGGGGCGACGCATTGAACGAGCTCGCTCGACAAAGGCCAGACGTTCGCATCGTGAATTTGGAGACCGCCATTACGTCCAGCGAAACACGCTGGCCCGATAAGGGCATTCACTATCGGATGCATCCGGCAAATGTCGCCTGCTTGACAGCCGGCAGTATCGACTGTTGTGTCCTCGCCAACAATCACGTGCTCGACTGGGGGCGCAGCGGGCTGGTTGACACACTCGAAACTCTGGATACAGCGGGAATCCGCGCCGCCGGTGCCGGGCGCAACGACGCAGAGGCCAACCAACCGGCCGTCATGGATGTAAGGAACCGCGGAAGAGTCCTGGTGTTTGCCTATTGCACGGAGAGCAGTGGTGTGCCCCCCGGGTGGGCTGCAGCCACAGGCGTCGCGGGCGTAAGCCTTTTGCGAGACCTCTCCGACAAGAGCGTCACATTTATCGCCGAGCAGGTTCGGGCCGCCAAAGCACCTCTAGACATCGCTGTGGCTTCTATTCATTGGGGCGGTAACTGGGGATTTCGGATTTCTCCCCAGGAACGCGCGTTCGCCCATCGCCTTATCGAGGCGGCGGGGTTCGACCTCGTTCATGGTCACTCTTCCCATCACGTCAAGGGCATCGAAGTCTATCGAGGCAAACTTATCCTATACGGCTGCGGCGATTTGCTGAACGACTACGAGGGGATCGGTGGCTATAGCGATTATCGTCCTGACCTATCGCTCATGTACTTCCCAAGACTGGAAATGAAGAGCGGGCGCCTGGTACATCTCACGCTTGTTCCGACCCAAGTGCGGCAACTGCGCATCAACCGTGCGCAGGACAGCGGGATACGCTGGCTCGCCACAACGCTTAGTCGTGAAGGCGAGGGTCTCGGTACGCGAATTGAGCGAGAGGGAGACGGTTCCTTGTCTTTACAGTGGGACTGATGAAGTCGCCCACTGCCTTTATCGCAGTCGCCTAGAGTCGCAGCCGACTCAGGCGACGTCCTGCCAATAAGCGTCCACGCCAGATTGAATCTCGCGCAGAAGCGCCTCGTTTCGAGTCGGTTCGAACAAGTGAGAGTAACGTCCTTGCGCTCGCAGATACTCCTCCACCGGAACACGTGGATGGGGCACTCTCGTATGGACGACTTTGCCGTCTACGTATTCCTTAAGCGGCCACATTCCACTCTTTACCGCAAGCCGGCCCAGGTCGACGGTGTCCTTAGGCTCGAAGTCCCACCCCGTCGGACAGGGAGCCAGCGCCAGGATGAGCCGCGGTCCCTTGATGTCGACTGCCCGCTCGACCTTGCGCGCGAGATCCAACGGCTCTGCGCCAATCACGGTCGCCGCATAGGCCGGCCGATGGGCAACCCAAATCGCGAATAGGTCTTTCTTGAATCCGGCATAGCCTGCAGGCCCGAGGCTGGTCGCAGTCTTGGCGCCGTGCGGAGTGGCACCCGAATACTGCTGCCCGGTGTTGCCATAGCCCTCGTTGTCGTAGCAGATGTAGAGAAAATCCAGGCCGCGCTCGATTGCGGCCGAAGTCGACGACAGCCCCATACCGTAGGCCGCGCCGTCACCGCTCAGTACCACAACAGTTAGGTCTTCTTGCTTCGGTATGCGGCCCTTGCGCAGGAGCAAGTCGAGCGCGTCGCGCACACCCTGCGCACCTGCAGGGGCCGATGCCATCGAGGTGTACAACCAGGACCCCCGAAAAGGCGTGAACGGATAAACGGCAAGCAGGGTCATACAGCCTGCCGCATTTACAAAAACCGTCTTCCCTCCCAGCAGATCGTAGATTTGATGCAATGCGCCCAAACCGCCGCAGCCGGCACACATCGCCGTACCGGCGCCCAGCAGATGTGTCGAAGGCAAGTCCTTCATGCGCTTGACGATTGGTTCGCTCATGTGTCGTCTTGCAATGTGCGGCGCTCGGCGAGCGCAATGGCTTGCAGCCTGCGCACCTCGCGCAACTCGCCGGCGGTGTAGAGCAGTCGCGGCGCGGGCGTCACCCCGCTCTGCGCTGCCTGCTGCGCCAACTTCGCTATTTCGAAAAACTCCTCCGCGGCGATGTCGCGCCCACCCAAACCGGCGACAAAGCTCAAGAGCAACGGCGCCTGTGGCGAGCCGTACAGGGCCGAGGCAAGCTCGGTGTACAGCACCCCGCCCATGCCCATAGAAAGGTTCTGGTCGATCACCGCCACTGCACGCTTCCCGATCAGAAGTTGGCGTAGCGCCTCGCGCGGATACGGGCGCAGCAGCCGCGGCCTTATCACGCCCACGCTCCGACCTTGCTCGCGCAACCGATCGGCCGCGTCTTTGGCCTTGGTGGCGAACGAACCGACCATATAAAAGACGATCTCGGCGTCCGCGCAGCGATAGGCTTCCACCGCCGGATGAAGGCGCCCGCTCTCGCGCGCGAAAGAGTGCGCGATCTCCTCGTAAGCGCTAAGCGCCTCGAGCGCCGCGAGATGCGCTTCGTAGCGGAAGTACGAATAGGGCGAGCCGCCTAACACGGCAACGGCCTGGCTTGATGGCTTGCCCGCGCGAAATTCGACCGCGCCCGGTTCAAAAGGCGGTAGAAACCGGCGCACCATGGCCTGGTCTGGTAGTTCCACCGGTTCCCGTGTGAAGGAAAGATAGAATCCATCCTGATTCACGATGACCGGCAGGCGCACGCGCTCGTGCTCGGCGAGGCGATACGCGATTAGCACGCTGTCCAGCACCTCTTGACAGGTCGCGCAATGGATCTGCAGAAACCCACTGTCGCGCGCCGCCAAGATGTCGGTGTGGTCCGGCTCCAGAGTGACCGGTGAGGCCACAGCGCGCGACACGTTTACCATGACGAAAGGGGCGCGCCAGCCCGCCGTGGCGTAAATCATCTCCATCGCGTACAGCAGACCCTGGCTCGAGGTGGCGGTGAATACACGCACACCGGTGGCTGCAGCCGCCGCCGCGGCAGTGATCATGGAATGCTCCGATTCCAGCGTGACGAGCCGACCGGGCATCTCGCCGGTATCGCACCATCGCGCCAGCGTCTCGATGATTTCGGTCTGCGGCGTGATCGGGAAGGCCGGTACGTAGTCGACCTCGGCCAGTCGCGCGCCCCACGCGGCCGCCGCGTTTCCAGTGAGTAGCATGCGGCTCATCGGATGGCCTCGCCTCGCATTTCGGCGACGGCGCGGATTGCGTGCGGTGGACATACCGCGGCACACACCATGCAGCCCTTGCAGTGATCGTAATCGATACGAGGCGTGCGGTCGGACTCGACCTTGATCGCGCTGTCCGGACAGAAGGTACTACAAACCCAAGAGCAGCGGTTACAGTGCTCATAGTCGATCACGGGCCGTAGGGTGCGCCACACACCCGTCTTGGCAAGTTCACTCGTCGCTGCCGCGCGAATGTCGGGCGCGGCCAGCGCGGCGGCCTCGGTCGGCAAGTCTATCCATGCCGGCGCTTGGTAGCCCCCAGCCGAAACGCTCTCCCCCTCTATCACACAGCCGGCATGGTCTTGCATTGCATCGAACACTGCCAACGCTCGATCGAGGCTGTCTTGTACCAGTCGGTCGCGAAGCTCCCACAACTCTCGGCGCATCGCGCGCGCGAAGGTATCTCGCGAGATAACTCCCAGCAATCGCGCCGCTGCACCCGCGCAGATTGCACCGAGAGACGGTAGTGCCACCGGATCGGCGTAAGCCAATGCAGTGGCAGTGGTGACAACGGGACCTTTGAGGGCGAGGCGTTGTTGCCATATTGTGGCCGCTTCAGCGCTGTTGATCAGCATGGCGGTGTGTGCATCGATCCCCTGCAGCACTGCGGCCACAGGTACTGGAATCAATGTGTTATCGGCGATCACGACCAGATCGGGGCGGGTAATCACCCCACGCTCCTGGATCGGTACCCGGGCCGCGCGCACGTAGCAGGTGATCGGTGCACCGCGTCGCTCCGCGCCGTAGCGCGGGGCGTCTTGCACCTCAAATCCCTCCAGGAAGAGCGCCGTCCCGAGAATTTGGCTGGCCGTCTTCATACCCTGGCCGCCACGGCCGTGAAAGCGAATTCGATACATCGTCGCCGATTTCGGCACGCGTCTTACATGATCGAAAAGCGCCGATAGGTCATCGCCTCGCGGATGCGCTGCGTTGCGAGCGCGGCGGCGGCAGCCCGCGGCAGGATGCCCTTGCGCTTGACTTCGCGAAGCACGGTCTTGGTATTCGCGCGTATCCTTTCCTCGATCGCTTGGAACGCGGCGGTTTGCGTGGCACCGCGATACTCCATGGCCGCGCAGATGACACCACCCGAGTTGGCGATGAAGTCCGGCACGACGAGCACGCCACGCTCATGCAGTTGCTTCTCGGCGCCTGGTGTGAAGGGGATATTGGCGCCCTGCAGCACTAGCTTGGCTTGCAACCGTTGTGCGTTGCCTTCGTGCACCACATCCGGCCGTGCTGCCGGAATCCAAATATCGCATGCGATATCGACAACCGCGTCGCGCTCTAGCTTACTGCCGTTTTCATAGTCGATCACACTTTGCCCTGCGGCCTTCAGGCGCATCAGTTCGCCAAGGTGTAGACCTTTCGGGTTGTAGGTCGCACCTTTCGAATCGGACGCCCCGACCAGCACCGCGCCCCTATCGACAAGGAAGCGAGCCGCGTGTTTCCCGACCGCGCCGAAGCCCTGAATCACCACTTGTGCGCCCGCCAGCTCGAAGCCACGCTCCGGCGCGGCCACCGCCGCAGCCTGTGCGAGCCCCCAACCGGTAGCGCCGATCTCATCCAGCGGGATTCCACCCAAGGAAGAAGGCAGTCCTACCGATCGACCGATTTCATCTTTGATCCAAGCCATGCAGACTTCGTCGGTTCCCATATCGGTACAAAAGATGTAGTCGCCCTCGACGCGCAGCGAATTAGCAAACGCGAGCACCAGACGTTCCTTACGATC
>CAZILI010000072.1:0-12211 GCA_964539965.1 uncultured Burkholderiales bacterium
TGCCGGGCGCGTTCACTCCGACCTGCTCGGCCAAGCACGTGCCGAGCTACCTGGCCAACTACGACAAGCTCAAGGCCAAGGGAGTGGCCGAGATCTGGTGTATCTCGGTCAACGATCCGTTCGTCATGGGCGCTTGGGGCCGCGACCAAAAGAGCGGCGGCAAGGTGCGCATGATGGCCGACGGCTCGGCCGACTACACAAAGAAGCTCGGACTCGAATTCGATCTGACGGCGCGCGGCATGGGCGTGCGCATGCAACGCTTCTCCATGCTGGTGGACAACGGCGTCGTCAAGGCGCTCAACATCGAAGGCCCCGGCAAGTTCGAGGTGAGCGACGCCGAGACCCTGCTGAAACAGCTATAAGCGCAAGCGATAGACCGCGGCACCTTTCGGCGCCGCGGCAAAAATACCACTGCAGCATGCCCACCCAAGAGCAGACGCGATCGTCGTTGCGAAGCGACACGGCCTTCGACGACTGGTTCAAACGCCGACCCGAGTCGCGGCAGGACAACCGCGGCACTCGGCACGCCAGGATCAGTTTCTTATGGTGGGACGGCGAGCGCAGCTACATGCATATCGTCGACGACGAAGAAATCGAAGAAGCCGGCAAGCTCAAGCGCAAGCGCTATGTCTGCCGTTTGCGAGAAGGTCCCAGCAAGGAGCGGCTTCAGATCGCGGACCCGATCGAATTCGAGGTGGTCGATCAAGCCAAGGGCCTGGTCAAGATTTTCAATTTGCCGGCGGACCTAGCACGCTAGGCGGCCTTTTCAACAGCCTCTCTCGCACAATCCGCTAAGAACCTTCCCTCCGATAGCGGAATTCCACTTTCTTTCGTGCGCTCGGTAGCGGAGAGCGCCGTTTTCGATCATCTTCTGCGACGGCGCGGACATTTTCGCGCGCACGTGTGAGACACTACTTTCACGCGTCACATAACAAAGGGGACAACCATGTCGTCGTCGCACGGGATCAAACCTATCGCCGGACTGGACAAGTTCGACTATCAGATTCTCGACATACTTCAGCGCAACGGAAGAGCAAAGGCGCAGGAGATCGCGGCGGCGATCGGTCTTTCGGAAACGCCAGTGCGCAATCGAATTCGGCGCCTGGAGAACGAAGGTTTCATCACGGGCTACCGCGCGACGCTTAACTGGCACCAGCTCGGCTTGAAGATGCTGCTCAGTATCCTCGTCAAGATGCCCGATCATCGAGCGACGACCGTGCAAGAGTTCATTCAAGTGCTCGGCAAGGAGTTTCCCTACCTGCAAATGTGGGTGAGGTTGACGGGAAATTGGGATTTCATGCTGTTGTTTCTCGTTACCGGCATGGACCACGCTTCGGAAATCTCGGGAAAGCTGACCATGATGGAGAAATACGTTCATCTCATCCGAGCGCATGTTCCCTACGAGATGGGGACCTTGGGCATGATCCCGTTGCCGAAGACCGAGTTCGTACGCACTGAGTAGAGGGCAGATCCGAAGCGGAGAGCAAGACTTCGAGCGCACACCTGAGCGACCCATGGTTTCTCGCCCCGATCGCGCCACCGCGAAGCGCCCCACGTCGTTTGACTGCGACAAGCTTAAGAGTCGCACCAAACGCTTCGGGTTCTATCCCGATACGAGCCAACTTCGACCCGGCGATATCGTGCTGCTGCGGGCAATCGACTTGGCCGATGAACAAGACCGCCTCATCTACGACTACCAGGCCAAGCGCGGCTTGTCCGACCCGCAGGCCCGATTCATACACGCCGGACTGTATGCCGGTGAAGACATGTTGTGGGATTGCACGATGAACGAAGGCGTACAGAAGCGCTCGCTGTCGGACTATGTCGGCTCGCGCTACGAGTTGATGTTCATTCGCGACGCCGGGCTGAGCGAAGCGGAGCAAAGGGGTTGGGTGGATCGCGTGCAAGTGATGAAGGACAAGCTCTGGTTTGCTACGATGACCGAGCAGCAAAGGCGCTTTGCGCTGCAGACGGGTGCGCGTTTGGCGGACAGTCCGGAACAAGGCACGACCTGCACGCGACTGATCTTCGATCCTTGGGGCGAACTCACGCTCGGTCAGAGCCGGCCGCAAATCAACGACGATATCAACAATCCGCTGCTACCCGGAGAGGTAAGCGGGCTGCCTGCGCTGTCCGCTGCAGAGCAAGGCGGGGTAGCGCGCTTTGTCGAGATCGAACCCGACTGGTTCAATATTCAGGACGACTGTCCACCAGGGGCGTCAGCGCCTTCATCGTAGCGACCTTGCTGCGCGCGTATGGCTTGGTACAAACGCTGGCTCTCGGCCGAGGGCGCCATGCTCAATATCACCGATAACATCTGCTTGCAACGCCGATACACCGAGATCGCTTCGGCGAACTTCCCCTGTTTCGACAGCGCGTTCATGAGCCGCGCGTAGTGCGTTTCGGCGAGCGGATCGACCTCGATGCCGCGCTGGTAGAGTTTCGCCGCGGCGTCCCATTGCGCGGCCCGCTCCAGCGCCGCGCCCGCTTGGCCGACCGCCTGCTGCAATTGGGCGCGCGAGCGTTCGCGCCCCGCAAACAGCCAGCTTGCGCCTTCCTCGCCGGGGAGGAATTCGCCTTGGTAGAGCGCTAGGCAACGCTCGACAAGATCGGCGGGCGGCGCCTTAGCTGCGCTCTTCGACACCGAGGCGAGTTGCTCGCGTACTCGATCGAACGCCCACAAATCCAGCCAGCACAGCTCAGGATTGAGCGATACTGCGCCGCCCGAGACGCTGACGGCGGTTTCATGGCCCAGCAGCTTGCGCAGGCGATGCACGGCCATGTTGAAGGCGCTGCGCGCATTGTCGCCGTCCAGATCGGGCCACAGGACCGCGCTCAAGTCGCCGACGCTAACCTTGCGCCCGCCTTTGGCGACCAGCGCTTTCAGCAAGAGCAAGGGACGCTTTTGCTGTTTGCCCGCTTGTTTGAGAGTCTCGCCGGCGATTTCGATGGAGAACCGCCCCAGGGTCACGATGCGGATCGGCCAAGGCCACGCCGCCGACTCCGCGCTCGGTGCACGCAGCCCTAGTCGGCGTATCAAGTCGCGCGCCACGTCCGCGCGCACATCGGCGCGCAGCGCCTCCTCGCACAGCCGCGCCAGAAGCTGGGGATGAAAGCGGGTCACAAAAACGTGCGAGCGATCCAAGCGGGCGAATCCTTCGTCGAGCAAACCTAAGCCGTCATCGGAACGTCCTGCGGTGAAGGCGGCATACGCCTCGATCAACAGAAAGTCCGCTTCATAGTGCGCCAGATAGGTGCCTGCAACCAGTCGCCGCGCTTGCGCCAGACAAGCCGCCATCTCCTCGTATGCGCCCGCCCTTGCGAGCACGAACGCTTGAAGCTCGCTCCAGGTGGCTTGCAGGTAAAAGAAGCCGGCCTCGCGCGCCGCGTGCACGGCCGCGTCGGTGTGCTCGCGCGCCGCCGCGAGGTCATCATCGGCGAGCGCGATGGTGGCCTCCAGTTGCTTGATTTGGGCGAACAGCAGCGGGCGGGCCGGATCGAGCCGCGCGCGCAATGTCTCGCATCGCGCCCGGGCGTCCTGCATGTCGCCGGCCAGCAGGGCGCAATTGGCCCGCGCGTAGGCGAACAACAGCGCGAAACCGCGCAGGTTGTAGTCTTCGCCTATTGAAATCGCGCTATCGAAGGCGTTGACGGCTGCCGCGAGCGAAGTGCCGGGATGGGTGAAGTGCAGATGGTATAAGCCTACGCGTCCTTGCCACAACAGGCGCGTGAGGGGGCTAACCTCACCGAGGTGCGCCAGCGGCGTGGCCCGCGCGAGGGTGCGCTGAGCCAATGCCAGGTCGGCGGACATGCTCGCGTAGCTCAACACGATGCTCGCCGCCGACACCTTCTGGTTGGCGGGCAGATCCTGCTCCAACAGACGCTCGATGTGGGCGACGCAGCGGGCTTGTGTGTCCGCCGACGGGCGGTGGAAGAAGGTGGCGAGCAACAGCGACGCATGCACGCGCAACGCCGCGCCCGGCTCGGCAAACTCGGTCTTGTCGTCAAGCAAGGCTTCCAGAGTCGGCAGCCAGTTCGCGTAGGCGCGGAAGTCGACGTACTCGAATTGGTAGGCCTCGATGATGGCCGAGGCGCTGACGATCTGACCCATGCGATCTCCCGCTGATGCAAAGCGGGCGAAGCAGACTTCCAGTGCGCTACGCGCTCGGTGGGGTTCGAGCTGCACCAGACTCACCGCCTCCCAATAACCGATCCAGGGTTGCCGTTCGCGCGTGCCTTGCCCGATAGCTTGTGCAAGTGAGCGCAAGGTTGCGCCGCGGCCCTGCGCAAGCAGGTCGGGTGCCGCGCGCAGCAGTAGCGCGGCGGCCTGCGCTTGGTCTCCGGCCGTGACGCACAGCGCGAACGCCTCCTCGACTGCGCCCGCTTGATCGAACCATGCGGCGGCGCGGCGTGCTCCCTCGCGCACCATGAGTGCGTCGAGTGAGGCGAGGCGGGCGTGCAAGAACTCCCGAAACAGGGCGTGGAATTCGTACTCGACGTTCCTCGTGCCGAGTCGATTCGTGAACATGCGATGCCGATGCAGGTCGTCGATCAAGCTTGCCGCCGCCGGAAACTGCGTCATCTGCTGCGCCAGCGCGGGCGTGAAGCGCGGCGTAAGGCTCAACAGCGCGAGCGCACGCTGTTGTTCGGAGGACAGGCGCTGAAATATCTCTCCGGCAAAGTAGCCGAACATCGCTTCTTTCGCCTCGACCGGCGAGGCGACGGCTGGCCCGCGCTCCCTTGCCAGGCGCTCGAGGGCGAGAGTGACGCCCGCCGCCCAGCCGTCGGTCGCCGTCGCCAAGCCGCGCGCCAGCGGCGCACTGTTCTCGAGTCGAGCGCCGACGATGCGACGGGTCTCCTCGGCCGTCAGCTTGAGCGCCTCCGCATCGATAATGCCGACGCGCTCGGTCGCGACCAGGCGCGACAACTCGTCGGGCGGCTCGGCGCGGCTGTTGACGATCAGCGCAGACTCGAGCGGCAGTTCCTCTGCCAGCGCGCGGATCACGACGCCGAGCATGCCGGGGTTAGTGAGCTCGTGGAAATCGTCCAGCGCGAGCGCGCAGCCGACCGGCAGGCGCTCGAACAGTGCGCGAAAGAAGCGCCGCGCGAAGCCGGATAAGTCGAGCGCGTATTCGGGCATCGCCAGCGGCAAAGGGGGCCGCCTCGCGCGTGACAGTTTGGCTGCGGCAAGCCCCAGAAAATAGAAGAACGACGCGGGATCGTTGTCGCCGCCATCCAGCCGATACCACAGGTTAGCGAGGCCGCGATGTTCGAGGTAGGTGGCCGCGAGCACGGTCTTGCCCGCACCCGGCGGGCCGACGATCCATGCAATCGGCCGCCGGCGCAGCGATTTGTCCACCAGGGAGAACAGGCGTGTGCGCGCGAGTGCGCCCGTCGTGGTCGGTCGAACCAGCTTGGGTGGCAGCCTCTTGTCCCGTACCGGGGAGTTTCCCATGACGCGTCGAAGGCGCCCCTGCCGCAAAAGGTACTGCGCAGATCGCACTTGTTTTCGGTAAGAACAGTATATCGGGTTGCCGCTAATGCTTGCCTTGCGCGTCCGATGAGTCGTCTTGAGGCGCCTCGGTTCGTCGTTTGCCGATCGGTTAGTGATCCGTTAGCACAGCGCCGCTACGGTGTGATTCGCAACGGGGCGCAGCGCAAGACAGGCGATCAGGCGCGTCGATGCGAATGAGGGGTGGGCGAGGTATCGCCCGCCGGGCGGACGAACGACTTCGAGAGGAAAAATCATGAACGAGCTGGCTATCGGCAACACGATGAGCGTAATGCGCAAACCAGGCCTAGAGCCTCTTCTATGTGCAGCGGCGTTGCTGGCCGCTTGCGGCGCGGCGAGCGCGCAGTCGATGACCGCGGAGCTCGGCACCACGGCGGCGGCGGGCAACGCGGTATCGATGACGCGCATTCCCGTCAAGACGAGTACGGGCACGGTATTGTTCAAGGACATCCAGATTCAATTTTCGGTCGACAACCTGGGCAATACCACGATGGCGGCGGGGTTTCCGAAAGTGACCGCTTCAGCCGTCATTCCGACCGCGTTCAAGGCCGGGACCTATAAGGATATCTTCGGCAGGAAATACCTTGTCTCCGGTCCCGCGCCCATCACCGGCGGGCGAACAATGTGGAGTATCCAGGCAACTGCACCGGCGGGTTACATCGTCGAAGCGTCGTGGGCGACGGGGGCGGTGACCGGTCATCCGTTCCAAGCGCAGCTCACGCGCCACAAGATCACCTCGACCTTGTACACCTGGGGCGTGATTGGTGCGATCAACAACTTCCAGCCGTTCTTTCTGAACGTCGATGAAGCTATCGGCGTTCAGCAGATCGGCAATCAGCTAGTGTTCCATCTCTATAACACGCCGACGTCAAACGCGGAGACGGGCACTGCCACGTTGACCTTGTGTGCGACTTCAGCCTGCTGATCGGTCGCCGGTGCAACGACTGCCGCAGGCTCGGCGACTAACCTCCCCGAGCCCACGGCTCGCCGCGCGAAAATAGCCTAGCCGTGGATGTAGTGCTCGAGCTGCTCGATGGTTTCTTGCTGCTCGGTGATGATGGCCTTGACCAAGTCGCCGATCGATAGGATGCCTATCATGCGGCCGTTTTCGATGACCGGCAGATGGCGGATGCGCTTGTCGGTCATCAACTGCATGCAGTCTTCGATGGTCTGATCGGGCGCCACGGTGTACACCGCGGCGCTCATGATGTCGCGCACCGGGGTGTCGAGCGAGGATTTGCCCTTCAAGATGACCTTGCGCGCGTAGTCGCGCTCGGAAAAGATGCCCAGCAGGCGCTCGCCCTCCATGATCGGCAAGGCGCCGATCTCCCGGTCGGCGAGCATCTTGATCGCGTCGTACGTCGTGGCGCTCGGCGCGATGGTCCACAGGTTGCGCGTGGCCTTGGAAGCAAGCAGCTGGCGAACGGTCTGCATACTCTCCCCCTCCTGGAATCCTAGAGGCGCTTCATACTCGGGTTGTTCGGGCCGCCACCCCCCTCCGTCGCGACCCACACGATGTTCTGCGTCGGATCCTTGATGTCGCAAGTCTTACAGTGTACACAGTTCTGGGCATTGATTTGAAGCCAGGGCTTGCCGCCGTCGGCCTCGCGCACGATCTCGTATACACCGGCTGGGCAGTAGCGCTGCTCGGGCGCGTCGTACAGGGCCAGGTTCACCTCGATCGGCACTTTCGCGTCCTTGAGCGTCAAGTGGGCCGGCTGGTTTTCCTCGTGGTTGGTATTGGACACGAACACCGAGGACAGCCGATCGAAGGTGAGGACGCCATCGGGCTTGAGGTAGGCGATCGGCCGGCATTCGCTGGCACGCTTGAGCGCCGTATGGTCGGCGTGGTTGCGTAGGGTCCACGGCGCCTTGCCGGAGAAGACGATCTGGTCCACGCCGACCATGGCGGTGCCGAGGTACAAGCCCTTCGCCATCCAAGGCTTGAAATTGCGCGCGCGATGTAGCTCTTGGTGGAGCCAACTGGCGCGAAACGCCAGCGGATAGGCCGTCAACTCGTCGGCCTCGCGTTTCGCTCCGAGCGCCGCGAACGCGGCTTCGGCCGCCAGCATGCCGGACTTGATTGCCGCGTGGCTTCCCTTGATGCGCGACGCGTTCAAGAAGCCGGCGTCGTCGCCGATCAGCGCTCCGCCCGGGAAGGCGAGCTTGGGCAAGGATTGCAGGCCGCCGGCGACGATCGCACGCGCGCCGTAGGCCAAGCGCTTGCCGCCTTCGAACGTGCTACGGATATGCGGATGCGTCTTGTAGCGCTGGAACTCTTCGAACGGCGACAAATAGGGATTGCTGTAGCCTAGTCCGACGACAAAGCCGACGCTGACGAGATTACTCTCCATGTGATACAAGAACGATCCGCCGTAGGTATCGGCGCTCAGCGGCCAGCCGGCGGTGTGCATCACCAACCCGGGGCTGTGATGCTCGGGCTTTACCTCCCACAACTCTTTGAGCCCGATGCCGTAGGTCTGCGGATCGACACCGTCGCGCAGATTGAAGCGCGCCTCCAGTTGCTTGCCCAACTGACCGCGACAGCCCTCTGCAAAGAACGTGTACTTGGCGTGCAACTCGATGCCGGGCTGATGGTTAGCGGTCGGCGCGCCGTCTTTGCCGATGCCCATATCGCCCGTGGCCACGCCCTTGACGGCGCCGTCGTCGCGATACAGCACTTGCGTGGCGGCGAAGCCGGGAAAGATTTCCACGCCTAGGTCTTCGGCCTGCTTGCCCAGCCAGCGGCACACGTTCGCCAAACTCACGACGTAGTTGCCGTGATTCTTAAAGCACGCGGGCAGCAACCAATCGGGCACTCTCCACGAGTTCTGTTGTGACAAGAACAGAAAGCGATCCTCGCTCACCGCGGTGATGAGAGGCGCGCCGCGCTCACTCCAATCGGCGAACAACTCGGTGATCGCTCGCGGATCCATGACCGCGCCGGAGAGAATGTGCGCGCCGACTTCCGAGCCCTTTTCCAGCACGCACACCGACACTTCGCGTCCGCGCTCATCGGCCAGCTGCTTCACGCGAATCGCGGCCGCGAGCCCGGCCGGCCCGGCGCCGACAATCACGATGTCGTACTGCATCGATTCGCGTTCTGGCACGTCGCTTTCTCCTGGGGGCCGATCGGTCGAGCCATTATAATGCAGCGGTTTTCACTGACCGGCCCCTCACGCGCGTGAATCGACCTGAACCGCAGCAAACAAAGCGACTCGTGCACACCATTTCCGTCACCGTACGCTGGGGGGATATGGACGTCATGGGCCACGTCAACAACGCGGTCTACTTCCGCTATCTCGAGACCGCGCGCATCGCTTGGTTTGAATCGATCGAGGCGACCACGCGGGCACAGGGACAAGGTCCGCTGTTGGTGGCGGCGTCATGCAATTTTCGCGTCGCCATCGTGTATCCCGAAACCGTCGAAGTGCGCACCTACGCCCGCGCGCCCGGGCGCTCGAGCATTCCGCTGTATCAAGAAATTTGGTCGGCGACCCGACCCGAGGTCATGTACGCGAACGGCGACTCGACCATCGCCTGGGTCGACTTCGAGATCAACAAGTCGGTGCCGCTACCCGAGGCCGTGCGCTGCCTGCTGCCCGCGCGCGAGGAGGGCGCGTGAGCTATGCCTGGCTCGCCGTGGGCGGCGGGGCGGCGGTCGGTGCCTGGCTGCGGTGGTGGCTGGGCAATAGCTTCAATCAAGGCTTTCACGGTTTCCCGCTCGGCACGCTGGCGGCAAATCTGCTCGGCGGTTTCCTGATCGGTGTGGCGGTCGAGTATTTCACCGTGCATCAGCATTTAGCGCCCGAGCTGCGGCTGGCCGTCATCACCGGCTTCTTGGGCGGCTTGACGACCTTTTCTACTTTTTCCGCCGAGGCGGTCAGCTTGCTGACCCGTGCCCAGTACGGCTGGGCGCTCGCCATGATCGCCAGCCACCTGCTGGGCTCGATCGTATTGACCTTGGTCGGCATCGGCGCGGCGAAGTGGCTCATCCATAGCTGAGGCGCGGGTGTAGTATGGAAGGCGGCATCCGTACGACGGCTCTGTGTCATGAGTTCTCCCGACTTCACCGCTCTGCGCAAGAATATGCTCGCCGAAATCGCTGCGCATACTTATTTCACCGGCGAGCACACCGGCAGAATCGAGCTGCATCAGCGCACCCTGCTGACCTTGGGCAAGGTGCTGCGCCACGAATTCGTGCCGGCGGAGATGCAGCCGTATGCCTACCTGGATCGCCCCTTGCCGATCGGTTGCGGCAAGACCATCTCGCAGCCGTTCATCGTCGCGTTGATGACCGATTTGCTAGAGATCCGCAGCGAAGATCGCGTGCTCGAAATCGGCACGGGGCTCGGCTACCAGGCGGCGGTGTTGGCGGAGCTGGCGCGAAGCGTGTACACGGTCGAGATCATCGAGGCCTTGTCTCGACGAGCGCAAGCAAGCCTTGAGCGTTTAGGCTACGCCAACGTGTACCTGCGTGTGGGCAACGGGTACAGCGGCTGGGTTGAGCAAGCGCCGTTCGAGAAAATCATGGTGACGACTGCGCCGGAGCTCATTCCGCCGCCTTTGATCGAGCAGCTCAAGCCCGGCGGTCGGATGGTGATTCCGGCGGGACTCCCTGAGGCGCAGCAGCTATTCGTGGTCGAGAAAGGCCGCCATGGCGGGGTCGCCACGACCGAGATTCTCCCGGTGCGCTTCTCTCAAATGGAGGGCGTCGATGGCTGAAGGGGACACGCTTGCACGAGCGTGGTTCGCGAAGCCGGACATCGAGCGCGTTGCCTTTCGCGACGGCTTCGTGCTACGCTCGCGCGCGGCCCCGCGCGCCGGCCCGCCGAGCGTCATGCACTATCTCGCAGGTTGGGCCGAGCGTGCTCCCGAGCGGGTATTTCTTGCCGAGCGCGCCCCGGACCAGAGTTGGCGCAAGCTGTCCTACCGGGCGGCGCTCGACTCGGCACGCGCGATCGGCGCTAGTCTTCTCACCCGTGGCCTAGGCCCCGAGCGCCCGCTCGCGGTTCTGTCCGACAACAGCATCGATCAGGCGTTGATGCTGCTCGGCGCCATGTACGTCGGCGTGCCCGCGGCAACCGTCTCGCCCGCCTACTCGCTGGTGTCGAACGATTTCGACAAACTCAAGTCCATCATCGCGCAATTGGCGCCTGGGCTGGTGTACGCGGCCGACGGCGCGCGCTACGCCGCGGCCTTGGGGGCGTTGACGGTCCCCCATGTGGTGGTGAGCGCGGCGGCGGACGGGCAACAGGAGCGATTCGAGACGCTGATGGAGGGAGACGCGCCCTCGGCCGACGCTGCGTTCGCCGCACTCGGTCCCGACACGGTGGCGCGCATCTTGTTCACTTCCGGCTCCACCGGCACGCCCAAGGGAGTCGTGACCACGCATCGCATGTTGGTTTCCAATCAGGAGGCGCTCGCGCAGTTGTGGCCGTTTCTCGAGGGCGAGGCGCCGGTGCTGTTGGATTGGCTGCCTTGGAGCCACACCTTCGGCGCCAACAACAATTTCAACTTGGTGATGCGTAACGGGGGCTCGCTGTATATCGATGCCGGCCGCCCCGCGCCCGGCCTCTTTGACCATACGCTCGCCAACCTCCGCCAGATCGCGCCGACGCTGTACCTCAATGTACCGCGCGGCTTCGACATGCTTCTCCCGCACCTGGAACAAAGCGCGGCACTGCGCGAGCGGTTCTTCTCGCGGCTGAAAGTGATGTTGTACGCCGGCGCGGCGCTGCCGAGAAACGCGTGGGATCGCTTGCGGCGTCTGGCTATTGAGCACACGGGAGCCGAGCCGGTCATGCTGTCGGCATGGGGGACGACCGAGACCGCGCCCATGGCGACCATTGTTCACTACCGCATCGAGGCGCCGGGCAATGTGGGCGTGCCGATTCCGGGTGTCGAGTTGTTTTTCCGGCCTGCGGGCGACAAGTGGGAGGTGCGGGTGCGGGGGGCGAACGTGACGCCGGGCTATTGGCGCGATCCGGCGCAGAGCGCGCGAGCGTTCGACGAGGATGGCTTTTTCGTGAGCGGAGACGCGGCCAAGCTCGCCGACGAGGCCGATCCCAGTGCCGGCATCTTGTTCGATGGGCGCATCGCGGAGAACTTCAAGCTCGCGAGCGGTACTTGGGTCTTCGTAGGCGCGCGGCGTTTGGAGGCGATCGAAGCCATGGCGCCGGTGGTGCAAGATGCAGTCGTCGCCGGCCACGATCGAGACTGCGTCGGACTCTTGCTGTTTCCCAATTTGGCCGCCTGCCGGGCACTATGCCCGCAATGCGCCCACGCTGACGCCGCGACTTTGCTGGCGCAGCAAGCCATTCGCGATGTGATCGCGCGCGGCTTGGCAGCGATCGCAGCCAAGGCAGGCGGCTCTTCGCGCTATGCCGCGCGCGCGCTACTCATGCACGAGCCGCCGTCGATCGATCAGGGGGAGATCACGGACAAGGGTTACATCAATCAGCGCGCAGTCTTGCGCCGGCGCGCGTCCCTGGTGGAGGAACTGTACGACGACGCCAGCTCCGGGGTGATCCGCCTCGCTGGCTAGGCATGTATACGGATGAGGGTAACAGCCGTCAAGGCTTGTGTAGACAAGGCGATACAAGCAATACTCCCCTAGATTCGCCCAAATCGCCCCCGGCCTAGCCGTTCGGCCTAAGCCGTCAGGAGAATACTCAAGTCGCCGCCTGCCCGGTATTG
>CAZILI010000073.1:0-5952 GCA_964539965.1 uncultured Burkholderiales bacterium
AGATCCGCGAGCGTTTCCCCGACACCGATGAACGGGATGGCGACCGGCCGCGTGCCCGCGATCGCGGCGAGAACTCCTCCCTTCGCGGTGCCGTCGAGCTTGGTGACGATGAGTCCGGACAGCTTGAGCGCGTCGTCGAACACTTGTACTTGCGAGAGCGCGTTTTGACCCGTGTTGGCGTCCAGCACGAGAAGGATCTCGTGCGGGCCGCTCGGGTCCGCCTTGGCCACCACCCGCTTCACCTTCTTGATCTCTTCCATGAGGTGCAGCTGGGTGGGCAGCCGCCCCGCCGTGTCGGCCAGCACCACGTCGATGCCGCGCGCTTTCGCCGCGCTGATCGCATCGAAGATGACGGCCGCCGAATCGCCCTTGTCTTGCGCGATGACCGTGACGTTGTTGCGCTCGCCCCAAATCTGCAATTGCTCGCGCGCGGCCGCGCGAAAGGTGTCGCCGGCGGCCATGATGACCGACTTGCCCTGCCCCTGGAAGTACTTGGCGAGTTTGCCGATCGAGGTCGTCTTGCCCGAACCGTTCACGCCGACGAACATGATCACGTACGGCTTGTGCGCGCTGGTGTCGACTTGGCGCTCCAGCGGCGCGAGCAGCGCGATCAGCGCTTGCTTGAGCGCCGACTTGAGTTGCTCGCCTTCGGACAGCTTGTCTCGTCGCACGCGCGCGCGCAGGTCGGTGAGCAGGCGGCCGGTCGCGGTCACGCCGACATCGGCGCCGAGTAAGATCTCCTCCAGCTCCTCGAACAGGCCCTCGTCGATCTTGGCGTGGCGTTTGAACAGCGAGGCGAGCTGGCCGCCGATCTTCTCGCGGCTCTTGGCGAGGCCTGATTTGAGTCTGGCGAGCCAGCCCTCGCGCTTGTCTTCCTGGAGCGCGGCCGGCTCGTCGTTGCGTGACTTGAAGAAACTAAACATGGAATTCGGGGTCTCAATGCGATCGGGCCGCGGTAGAATCGGTTGGCAGGCAACACGCGGCGGAAGCGCAATTCTATCTTCGGCGGCCTCTGGTCGCCACCGACGATCCTCATTGCCGAGAAATTTATGCTGAGCGAACTTCATCTACTCGCCGGACTTAGGTCGAAGACATGGCTGGGCGCGGTGTTGGGCGCGCTCTTGTGCGGCGCGGCCTTCGCGGACCAACAGACCACGTTCGAGCGCGTGCTCGACAACGGCCTGAAGGTGGTCGTCAAAGAAGACCATCGCGCGCCCGTGGTGGTGTCGCAGGTTTGGTACCGCGTGGGCAGCATGGACGAATTCAACGGCACCACCGGGGTCGCGCACGTGCTCGAGCACATGATGTTCAAAGGCACGGGTGAGGTGCCTGCCGGCGAATTCTCCAAGATCATCGCCGCCGCCGGCGGGCGCGACAACGCGTTCACCAATCGCGACTACACGACCTACTTCCAGCAATTGCGCAACGACAAGCTCGAACTCGCGCTCAAGCTCGAGGCCGATCGCATGGTGAATCTCAATTTCTCCGACGACGATTTCTCGCGCGAGATACGCGTGGTGATGGAGGAGCGGCGCCTGCGCACCGAAGACCGCGCCCACGCGCAGGTGTACGAGCAGCTCATGGCCAGTGCATTCAAAGCGCATCCCTACGGCCGCCCCATCATCGGCTGGATGAACGATCTCGAGAACATGACGCCGGCCGACGCGCGTGAATGGTATGCGCGCTGGTACGCTCCCAATAACGCAACCCTGGTGGTGGTGGGTGATGTCGTGGCGCAAGAGGTATTCGCCTTGGCGAACAAGTATTTCGGCGCCATTGCCAAGAAACCGTTGCCGGTGCGCAAACCGCAGACCGAGCCCGAGCCGCGCGGCATCAAGCGCATCGTCGTCAAGGCGCCGTCGCAGCTGCCCTACCTCGCGCTCGCCTATCATGCTCCGCGGTTGACCAACGTGACGGCCGACTGGGAGCCGTACGCTCTCGAAGTGTTGATGGGCGTGCTCGACGGCAGCGAGTCGGCGCGCCTCAACAAGTCACTGGTGCGCGATCAGCGCATCGCTAACTCGATCGGCGCCGGTTACGACGCGGTGGAGCGCGGACCCGCCATGATCATCATCGACGGCACGCCGGTGGAAGGCAAGACGGTCGCCGAGCTGGAGACCGCTCTGCGCGAACAGCTGGAGAAGGTCAAGAGCGAAGGGGTCACACAACAGGAGCTCGACCGTATCAAGTCGCAGGTCATCGCCGGTCAAGTGTTCGGCCGCGATTCGATGTTCGGTCAAGCGATGCAGATCGGCAGTACCGAGAACGCCGGATTCTCGTGGCGCGATCTGGACACGATGTTGGAAAAACTGAAGCAGGTCACGCCGGAACAAGTGAAGGAAGTCGCGGTGAAATATTTGCAGGACGACCAGCTCACCGTCGCCGTGCTTGACCCGCAGCCGATCGAGCAGCAGAAGCCACGCCCGGCGGTCGAAGGCGTGCGCCACAGCCAATAGCGCAGCCAGCGAGGCCCTATGACGAGAACGATATCGACGTGGCGAGAATGCTTGTTCGCGCTTGGTCTGCTGCTGGCGAGTGGGCTCGCGCTAGCGGGACTGCCGATCCAACATTGGACCACGGGCAACGGCGTGCGCGTGTACTTCGTCGAGGCGCGGGAAATCCCCATGCTGGATGTGGCGGTGGACTTCGCGGCCGGCTCCAGCCGTGACCAGCCGGACAAGATCGGCGTGGCGAGCCTCACTTCGAGCTTGCTCAACAACGGCGCCGGCGGACTGAGCGAGGACGAGATCTCTACGCGGCTTGCCAACGTGGGCGCGGTGCTGGGCGGAAACTTCGACCAAGACCGTGCCGGGACGGGTGTGCGGACCCTGTCGAGCGAACGCGAGCGCAAAGAGGCGGTCGGCTTGCTCGCCAAGATCGTGCAGGAGCCGGAATTTTCCGATGCGGTCTTCGAGCGTGAGCGAGCGCAGCTGCTGGCGGTGCTCAAGCAGTCGAACGCTCAGCCCGAGAGCGTGGCCGAACGGCAATTCCTGCGGCTCCTATACCAGGATCATCCTTACTCGAATCGGCCGACCGAAGCGACCGTCAAGGCGATCAAGCGCGAAGACATCGTCAGCTTCTATCGCACCTATTACACGGCCGACAACGCGGTGCTGTCGATGATCGGCGCCGTCTCGCGAGCCGAAGCCGAGGCGATCGCCGACGAGCTGACCGGCAAGCTGCCCAAGAGCGCTGCGCCTATTCCCAATCTGAAAGAGGTGAAGCTGCCGGACAAGGCCAGCCTCAAGGAGATGCCGTTTCCCTCGACGCAAAGTCACGTCGTCATGGGTTATCCGGGCATCAAGCGGCTTGATCCGGACTATTTTCCGTTGTTGGTCGGAAACTACGTACTCGGCGGGGGCGGGTTTGCCTCGCGTCTGACCGAAGAGGTGCGGGAGAAGCGCGGTCTCACCTACAGCGTCGGCAGCTACTTCATGCCGATGAAAGAATATGGCCCTTGGCGCGTGGGCTTATCGACGCGAAAAGACCAAATCAAGGAGGCGCTGCAGGTCACGCGCGACACCATCAAGCGCTTCATCGACGAAGGTCCGAGTGAAGCGGAGTTGCTGAAAGCCAAGCAAAATCTCGCCGGCGGCTTTCCGCTGCGCTTGGACAGCAACAAGAAGATCTTCGAGTACTTACAAGTGATCGGCTTTTATCGACTGCCGCTCAGCTTTCTCGACGACTACGTGCCGACCGTCGAGAAAGTGACGGTCGCCGAAATCAAAGACGCGTTTCAACGGCGCATCGACCTGGATAAGCTGGTGACGGTGGTGGTCGGCTCGCCCGAACCGGCGCAAGCGGCCACGCAAAAGCCCTGACGCGGCGCTTCTCGAGCGCCAGTGGCGAGCGTTCTCTCTCATCTTGCGGTTCCGCTCGCGCTGGGTGTCGCCGTCGGCGCCGAGCGCGTACCGGCGCGTCTCGCCCTTGCAGGTGTGGTGTGCTGCATCCTGCCTGATCTCGACGTCATCGCGTTCCACGCCGGCATATCTTACGCCTCGCCATTCGGGCATCGAGGGGCTAGCCACTCGCTCGCTTTCGCTGCCCTGATTGCACTGGCTGGCGCTGCGCTGCGCCGGCGCTTGGGGGCAAGGGCACTCGCGACGTTTGCGTTCTTGTTCGTCTCCACCGCCTCGCACGGCGTGCTCGACGCGATGACCAACGGTGGCCTGGGCATTGCGTTTTGTTGGCCCTGGAGCGAGGCGCGGCTCTTCTTGCCTTTTCGACCCATCGAAGTTTCGCCCATCGGGCTGCAAGGCTTCCTAGGACCCCGGGGCCTGCGCGTCCTGCGCTCCGAGGGCATATGGATCTGGTGTCCGGCCCTCTTGCTCGCAATAGCCGGATGGAGATGGCGGCGCTTGCGCACGTGAACGCCAACAAGGTCCGCATTATCGGCGGAATATGGCGCAGCCGGCAGATACACTTCACGCCGCTGCCGGGCCTGCGTCCCACCCCCGATCGAGTGCGTGAGACCTTGTTCAACTGGCTGGCGCCGCTGTTGGCCGACAAGCGCTGTTTGGACTTGTACGCAGGGAGCGGGGCCTTGGGGTTCGAGGCGTTGTCGCGTGGCGCAAGCCAGGTCGTCATGGTGGAGAGCAACCGAGTCGCGGCACGCGCGCTCGCGGACAACGCGGCTCGCCTGGGTGCGGAGCACCTGGAAATCGTGGCGCGAGATGCCCTAGAATACCTTGTTGCGGTGCAAAATAAATTCGATATCGTGTTCTTGGACCCGCCGTTTCGCCAAGGCCAGCTCGAGCGCGCTTTGCAAGCCTTACCGCCCGCGCTCAGCGACGAAGCCTTGGTATACGTCGAGAGCGAAGCCGGCGCGGCGCCGGCCCCGGACTGGCAGGTGTTCAAGCAAGGCAAGGCCGGCAAGGTGAGCTTTCGCCTGCTCAAGCGAGGAGAATAGGAGGCACAGTGGTCAGAGCCGTTTACCCCGGAACGTTTGATCCGCTAACCCTCGGGCACGAGGACGTGGTGCGGCGTGCCTCCGAACTATTCAGTGAAGTCGTGCTGGCGATCGCCGAGAGCCGCGCCAAGCGGCCGTTGTTCTCGCTCGACGAGCGGGTGGCGCTCGCGACTTCGGCGTTGTCACCCTATCAGAACGTGAAAGTGGCGCGATTCACCGGTCTGCTCACCGATTTCGTGCGCCAGCAGAAGGCGGGGGTAATCCTGCGTGGCTTGCGCGCAGTATCTGATTTCGAGTACGAGTTTCAGATGGCGGGCATGAACCGCAAACTGTTGCCGCATGTCGAAACTGTATTCATGACCCCGTCCGACAGTTACATGTTCATCTCGGCCACCATTGTGCGCGAGATCGCTTCCTTGGGCGGCGATGTCAGCCAGTTCGTGAACCCCTTGGTGGCCGAGCAATTGCGCGACAAGCAAGGGACCCGCTGAACAGGAAAGCGCCGGCATGGCATTGCTCATCACCGACGAATGTATCAACTGCGACGTTTGCGAGCCCGAGTGCCCGAATCAAGCGATCGCGCAAGGCGCCGAGATCTACGAGATCGCCGCGGATCGATGCACCGAGTGCATCGGCCATCACGACGAGCCGCAGTGCATCAAGGTGTGCCCGGTGGATTGCATCATCGTTAACCCGAAGGCGAGCGAGTCCAAAGACGAGCTGTACCGCAAGTATTTGCGGCTCACCACGCAGACTTCGGGCGTGAACTAGTGGCTCGCGCCGCCGGTGCTATGGTCGAACCGCCCATCGCGTCGTCACGTAGGGTGCGTCCCACGCACCATTCCACCGTTGTTCGGTGCGCAGGGCGCACCCTACAGCACGGTCGCTCCGCGGAGCGTAGGATGCGTCCCACGCACCGCCCCGTCTTCGGGCGTGAACTAGCGGCTCGCGCCGCCGGTGCTATGGTCGAACCGTCCATCGCGTCGTCGCGTAGGATGCGTCCCACGCACCATTCCACCGTTGTTCGGTGCGCAGGGCGCACC
>CAZILI010000073.1:6052-12199 GCA_964539965.1 uncultured Burkholderiales bacterium
GTTGTTCGGTGCGCAGGGCGCACCCTACAGCACGGTCGCTCCACGGAGCGTAGGACGCGTGCCACGCACCGCCCTGTCGACTAGCGCTGGCAGCGCGGGCAATAGAACGTGCCGCGCTGGCCTTGGCGCGTCATCTTGATTTCGCTGCCGCAACGAAAACAACGCTGTCCATCGCGGCCATACACCCGGTAGCTCAGTTGGAACGAGCCGGGTTCACCGTCGCTGTTGACGTAGTCGCGCAAGGTACTGCCGCCGGATTTGAGCGCCAGCGTGAGCGTGTGCTTGACCGCGCGCGCGAGCGCGGCGCAGCGCGCGCGGCTGAGGCTTTGCGCCGCCACGCCCGGTCGTATGCCCGCCCGAAACAGCGCCTCGTTGGCGTAGATGTTTCCGACTCCCACCAGCTCGCCTTGGTCCATGAGAAATTGTTTGATAGCGGTCTTGCGCATGCGTGTGGCTCGGTGCAACCATGTGCCGTCGAAGGCGGCCGCAAGCGGTTCCATACCGAGGTTGCGAATCAGCGCGTGCTGATCGGGCGCTGCGCTCCAGTGCAGCGAGCCGAAGCGGCGCGGATCGTTGTAGCGCAAGATCTTGCCGCCCTCGAATACCAGATCGAAATGATCGTGCTTGCGCAGCGCCGCGCGCTCGGGCAGCACCCGCAAACTACCCGACATGCCGAGGTGAATAATCAGGTGACCGCTGCCGCAATCGATCAGTAGATACTTGGCGCGCCGCTCGACTCCGCGAATGACTTGCCCTGCCACCCGGCTCGGCAAGTCGGCATCGATCGTCCAGCGCAAACGCGGCTGCCGCACGATGAGCGCATGGATGCGCTCGCGCACGATTTGCTCGGCGAGTCCGCGGCGTATGGTCTCGACTTCGGGCAGTTCGGGCATGGGTGGGAGAGTTGTCGAGCCCTAGCCTAGAGGGGATGCGCTCTCGCGCGCGGAGGCCTAAGTTGTGTGGCCTGGCAAATATACCTAAACTAGGGCGCTATGACGAACTCACGCACCGCCTCGCTGTCCTACTTGAGGTGCGGCCAACCCCGGGTAAATCCATGAAGATCTCACTCAGCGTCGCCATTCTTGGCCTCTCGTGGGTTTCGGCCTGCGCCAGTTCGCCCTCGCGTCCCGTGCACATCGCCGGTCCGCTCGCGCAACAAATGGACGCCGACGATGTCGACGGCGACGGTGACGTTGACAAGCCTCAGGCAAGTGTTGTACCGGACAAGCGCGTCACGCCGGCGAACCTGCCGGCACAGGAGTTGAGCGCCAAGATTCTGTATCAGATGTTGCTCGCCGAAATCGCCGCGCAACGCGGTCGCATCAACGTCGCCGTCACGACCTATCTCGAGGTGGCCAAGGCTACACGCGATCCGCGCATCGCTCAGCGCGCGACCGAGCTTGCCATGTATGGCCGGCTGGCGCCGCAGGCGTTGGAGGCGTCGACCATCTGGGCCGAAACCGATCCGCAGTCGCAGCAGGCGCGTCAGATCATGACCTCGTTGCTGCTGGCCAGCGGCAAGCTCGATCAAGCGAGACCGCATCTGGAGAAGTTTCTCGCCGGCGACGAGAAAGAGGTACGACAGAGCTTCTTGGGTTTGAACAATCTGCTGGCGCGTCATCCCGACAAGGAAGGCACGCTTAAGATGGTGCGTGAGCTGGCCGATCCCTTCCCGCAGATGCCCGAGGCGCACTATGCGGTCTCGATGGCGGCGCTGAACGCGAAGCAAGTCGACGTGGCGCTTGCCGAAGCGAGGCGTGCGCTGGAACTGAAACCCGACTGGGAAGGCGCCGCGCAGCTGCAAGGTCAGATCCTGCAGCAGAGCAATAAAGAAGGCGCAATCAAGTTCTATCAGGAGTTCCTCGAAAAAAATCCCAAGGCGAGCGATCTGCGCCTGTCCTTTGCCCGTTTTTTGGCCGATCAGAAAGACTACAAAGGCGCGCGCGGGCAGTTCAACGAACTCGAAAAAGTCGCGCCCAACAATCCGGACATCATCATGGCGATCGGATTGTTATCCTTGCAGCTGCAAGACTACGAAGCGGCCGAGGGGTATTTTTCGCGCGCTCTCGGCTTGTCGCCGCGCGACCCGGACGGCATCCGCATGTATCTGGGTCAGGTCAACGAAGATCGCAAGCGCTACGACAAAGCCGGCGAGTGGTACAAGCAAGTCGGCCCGGGCGAGCAATACCTCAATGGGCAGATCAAGTACGCCAACATGCTGGCGCGTCAGGGCAAGCTCGACGAGGCGCGCGCCCATCTGCAGGGCGTGAAAGCCGAGGGCAACCAGCAAAAGATTCAGATCACGCTCGCCGACGCGAGCCTGCTGCGCGAAGCGAAAAAATACGACGAATCCTACCGCTTACTCGGCGAGGCGCTGGAGAAGAATCCCGACGCGCCGGATTTGTTGTACGACCACGCCATGGCGGCCGAGAAGCTCGACAAGCTCGACGTGCTGGAGCGCGATCTGCGCAAGCTGATCGAGTTGAAGCCCGATCACGCGCACGCCTACAACGCGCTCGGCTACACGCTGGCCGATCGCACCACGCGCTTGCCAGAGGCGCTGGAGTTGATCAAGAAGGCGGTCGAGTTGGCGCCGGAAGACGCGTTCATACTCGACAGTCTGGGATGGGTGCACTATCGCCTGGGCAACATGGACGAAAGTCTCACGCATTTGCGCAGGGCATTCGAGATACGTCCCGATCCGGAGATCGCGGCGCACTTGGGAGAGGTGCTGTGGGTGAAGGGCAGCCAAGCGGAAGCGAGCAAGCTATGGCGCGCCGCCTACGCCGAGCATCCCGACAACGAAGTCCTCGCCAGCATCATGAAGAAATACAAGCAGTAGCCGGCAGCCGTGCGAGTTCGCGTCCGTTCGAGCCTCGCACTTGCCGCCGCCGTCTTACTCTCGGTTGCGGGCTGCGCCTCGGTGTCGCAGCGCGACGCCGCCCCCACCACGGAGATCGGTCAACCCACGCAGGCCTGGAAGGCGGTGAGGCTCACCGGCCGCTTGTCCATCAAGCAAGGCAAGGAGGCGCAGTTCGGCAACGTGCGTTGGCTGCACGACAGCCCTCACCACGAGATTGATGTCATATCGCCGCTCGGCGCCACCGTCGCCAACATCGTGCAGGATCCGCAGCGCGTCACCTTGGTGACGTCCGACCGGCAAAAGTACGAAGCGCTCGACGCCGATCGACTGATGGAGTCGGTGCTGGGGTGGAGTCTTCCGCTGAACGGCATGCAGTACTGGGTGCTCGGCAAGCCGGCGCCGCCCGAGCAAGAGGCGCAAGCGGAATTGGGTCCCGACAACCGCCTGGCGCGATTGAATCAGCAGCAGTGGCAGATCGAGTATTCCAATTACCGCCCGGTCGGCAACATGCAGTACCCGGGTAAGATCGTCATGCGGCGCGACGACGTGGAGATCCGCTTCGTCGTGGACGCGATCGTGCCTGTGCCGAGCGCGAGCCGGCGCAAGTAGGCGCTTGGCTGCCCCGCAAGTCTTCCCCGCCCCCGCCAAGCTGAACCTGTTTCTGCACGTCCTGGGTCGCCGCCCCGACGGCTACCATCTCATCCAGACCGCGTTTACCTTCATCGACTGGTGCGACGAGCTTCGCTTCTCACTGCGCGCCGACGGCGAAGTGCGTCGCAGCGGAGAGTTGGCCGGGGTGCCGCAGGAAGCGGACCTCACGGTGCGCGCCGCGCTGTTGCTCAAGCGGGTGACAGGTTGTGGGCACGGTGTGGATATCTTGTTGAAGAAGCGCATTCCCATGGGGTCCGGCCTGGGAGGCGGTAGCTCGGACGCGGCGACCACCTTGATCGCGCTCAATCGCCTTTGGCGCCTGGATATGCATCGCGAGGCGCTGCGGGAGTTGGCCGCGCAACTGGGGGCAGACGTACCGATATTCGTGTTCGGCGAAAGCGCATTCGCCGAAGGCATCGGCGAGCGGCTCATCGCGCTCTCAGTGCCGCCCGCCTGGTACCTCGTGTTGACGCCGGATGTCCATGTTTCTACAAAGGAAATCTTCTCTGCCCCCAATTTGACACGCAACTCGAATCCGATCAAAATAGCGTCCTTTTCGGTGGGCGCAGGGCGTAACGACCTCGAGGCGGTGGTGTGCGAGCGCTATCCGGAGGTCGCGCAGGGTTTGCACTGGTTGAAGCAGTTCGCCGACGCGCGAATGACCGGCTCGGGTTGTGCGGTGTTCGCGACATTCCCCTCGCGCGAGGCGGCCGACGCGGTATTCGCCAGCAAGCCTGCGTCGTTTCAGGGATTCGTCGCGCGCGGTTTGCGCTACCATCCACTACACAGCTACTGAAGGCAATACTGGGGAGTCGCCAAGCTGGTTAAGGCAGCGGATTTTGATTCCGCCATTCGAGGGTTCGAATCCTTCCTCCCCAGCCAGGTCTTGGGTTCGGCCGGCCTTTGGGCCGGGCGGTAAGGGTCCCACGCAGATAAGAGCCTGCAAGCAGCAGGCCCGTCGCGTTGACACGCTCGAAGGATCGGTTTTGAATCAACTCGCCATTACCCAGCGGCTTGCGGCGGTGAATCCGCAAGAGCGAATCGACACTCACCTGATGGTGTTCACCGGCAACGCCAACCCGAAGCTTGCCGAGGATGTCGCGCGCAACTTGAACATTCGACTGGGGCGCGCGACGGTGGGCCGCTTCAGCGACGGCGAGGTGATGGTCGAAATCCTGGAGAACGTGCGCGGCAAAGATGTGTTCGTGCTGCAATCGACTTGCGCTCCCTCCAACGACAATCTCATGGAGTTGTTGGTGATGATCGACGCGCTCAAGCGCGCTTCGGCCGGACGCATTACCGCGGCGCTGCCGTACTTCGGCTACGCCCGGCAGGATCGCCGTCCACGCTCATCCAGGGTGCCGATCACGGCGAAGATGGTGGCCAACATGCTGACCAGCGTGGGCTCCGACCGGGTGCTCACCATGGATTTGCACTCGGACCAGATTCAGGGCTTCTTCGATATTCCGGTCGATAACGTCTACATCACGCCGGTGTTTCTCGAAGATATCCGCAGCCGCAGTTACGACGATCTGGTGATCGTGTCGCCCGACGTCGGTGGCGTGGTGCGCGCGCGCGCTATCGCAAAGCGCTTGAACGACGCCGACTTGGTGATTATCGACAAGCGCCGGCCGAAGCCCAACGAGGCCCAAGTCATGAACGTCATCGGCGATGTGGAAGGGCGCACCTGTCTGATCATGGACGACCTGGTCGACACCGCCAACACCTTGGGTGAGGCGGCGCACGCCCTCAAAGAGCAGGGCGCCAAGCGAGTGGTCGCCTACTGCGTGCATCCGGTTTTGTCCGGCAAGGCGGTGGAGCGCATTGTGACTTCGTCGCTCGACGAGGTGGTAGTCGCCGATACCATTCCGCTGCGCGAGGACGCGCGCCAATGCAGGAAGATCCGTCAACTGAGTGTGGCGGCGCTGCTGGCCGAGACCATACGTCGCATCAGCGAAGGCGATTCGGTGAGTTCGCTGTTCGTCGAATAAGCTCTTACTTTTTGGGTGGCCGGAGTCGCCGGCCGATTGTCTTGTCATCTGGTCGCGGATGACCTCTTTGGAGTGAGTACATGAAAATCGAAATCAACGCCATCTCGCGTAAGACGCAAGGCACGAGTGCGAGCCGCCGCCTGCGTCACGCCGGCAAAGTTCCGGGCATCGTCTACGGTGGCGCGCAGAGCGCCGCGGCGATCGAAGTCGATCATAACGAGCTGTACCACAAGCTGAGGATGGAGGCCTTTCACGCCTCCATCCTCAGCATGAAGCTCGACGGCGTCACCCAGGACGTGCTGCTGCGCGACTATCAAATGCATCCGTTCCGGCCCGTCGTCACGCATGTCGACTTCCAGCGCGTGCTGGCCGACAGCAAGATCCACATGAAAGTACCGCTGCACTTCGTGAACGCCGAGAACGCGCCCGGCGTGAAGCTAGCCGCCGGCTTGGTGAGTCACGTCACCGACGAACTGGACATCACTTGCTTGCCGAAGGACTTGCCGGAGTTTATCGAAGTCGATCTCGGCAACCTGACTGCGGGACATTCGATCCACGCTAGGGATTTGCAGCTACCGCAAGGGGTGGCGCTTACCGCCAAAACCAAGAACGAGAATCCCGTTATCGCGACCATCGTGATTC
>CAZILI010000074.1:0-12068 GCA_964539965.1 uncultured Burkholderiales bacterium
AAGCCACCGTCCGCTGGAACCGCGGCGGGAAAGACTTCACCTACAAGACCTACTCGCGCGACCACGTCTGGATCGCGAACGGCAACGAGATTCCCGCCTCGGCGACGCCAGCGTATCTCGGCAATCCCGCGCGGGTGGACCCGGAGGGCGCACTGGTCGCCGCCGCTACCAGCGCGGAGCGGCTGCGCGACGCTGGATTGAACGTGATCTTGCACTGTGGCGAGGGCGGTTTCAAATCGCAGATGAAGAAGGCCGACGCGAGCGGCGCTCGCTTTGCAGTTATCATTGGCGAGAATGAAGTCAAGGCGGGCACAATCGCGCTCAAGCCGCTGCGCAGCCAAGGCGAGCAGGTCACGGTGTCGGTGACCGAAGCGCTGGACATGATCAAGTGCAGCTTTTCACCGGTCGAATCGAAATAGGAACGCGATGGCTGTTTACGACTTAGAAGAGCAAGAGAAAATCGATGCCCTCAAGGCGTGGTGGAAACAATGGGGCCCCACCGTGATGGCCGCGGTCGCGGTCTTTGTCGTGACCTATGCCGGGGTCAACTGGTGGCGTTCCCACCAAGCGGGCATCGCCGCCGAGGCGGCGACCTTGTACGCTGAGTTGCAGAAAGAGAAAGACGCCAAGAAAGCGCAAAGCCAAGCGAAGGCGATCATCGACAAGTACGCTAACACGGCTTATGCAGCGCGCGCCGCGCTGGTCGCCGCCAAGGCGAGCTTCGAGGCGGGGGACTTGGCCGGCGCGCAATTCCAGCTCGAGTGGGTGGTCGGCAACGCAAAGGAAAAAGAGCTGCAGGCGGTGGCGCGCTTGAGGCTTGCCGCGGTGCTGGCGGAGCAGAAGAAATTCGACGAAGCGTTGCGCGCGCTGGAGGCGAGCTCCGAGGAGAGTTTTCGCTCGGCCGCGGCAACGCTCAAGGGCGACATCTTGGTCGCACAGGGCAAGCCAAGCGAGGCGCGCGCCGCCTACCGCGCTGCGCTCGACAAACCCGACTCGGCCGCCGACCGACAGGCGCTGGAGATGAAATTGGAAATGCTGGGAGAGGCCAAGTGATTCGGCGAGCCGTACGCTGGCTCCTCGCGCCCTTGATGTTGGCTTCGCTGGCGGGCTGCGCTTGGTTCGGCGGTTCCGAGGGTGTCAAGATCGCTCCGTTGCCGGAATTCGTTCCGAGCGCGCAGGCCGCGGTCGCGTGGCGGATCGGCCTGGCGAAGGGCGGCAGACAGACGTTGCGCCCGGCTGTGGTGGGCGAGCGGGTGTACGCCGTATCCAGTGCCGGCGAGGTGATCGCGCTGGACGCGGGCAGCGGCCGCCAGCTCTGGCGCTCACAGCTCAAGCAAACGATTTCCGCCGGCGTTGGCGCGACCGACGGCATCGTGTTGGTGGGGACCAATAAAGGCGAAGTCGTCGCGTTGGACGACAACGGCAAGGAACGCTGGCGTAGCGCCCTCAACACCGAGGCGCTGTCGCCGCCGCGCGCCGCCGGCGAAACCGTGGTTGCACGCTCGGGGGACGGCAGTGTGTTTGCGCTCGCGCAGGCCGACGGCAAGCGCATCTGGTCGCAGCAGCGCACGCCGCCCGCGCTGACTTTGCGAGAGCTTGGCGCACCGGCGATCGCGGAAGGAAACGTATACGCGGGTTTCCCCGGCGGCAAGCTGGTGGCGATGAGCTTGGAGGCGGGCGCGCAATTGTGGGAGGCCAGCGTGTCCGTGCCGCGCGGAGCAACCGAACTCGAGCGCATCGCCGACGTCGCAGCCGAACCGCTGCTGGTCGACGAGCAAGTTTGCGCGGTGGCCTATCAAGGCAAGCTCGCGTGTTACGGCACCGCCAAGGGCAACCTGGAGTGGGCGCGCGAACTGTCGAGCGCGCGCACTTTGGCGCGCGATGCGCGCAACGTGTACGCCGTGGACGACCGCGGCATGGTGCTCGCGTTCACACGGCTGAGCGGTACCAGCTTGTGGCGGCAAGACAAGCTCGAAAACCGCAAGGTCACTGGCCCGGCGGTCTCCGGCGACCGGCTAGCGGTCGGTGATTTCGAGGGTTACGTGCACATCTTGTCGACCGAGGACGGGCGCTTCTTGGCGCGCGTGCCCACCGACGGGGGCGCGATCGTCGCCGAGCCGGTGATCGCGGCCGGGCGCTTCGTGGTACAGACCACCAAAGGTGGGGTGTTCGCCATAGCGGTCCAGTGACGCCCCGAGAAGGGCGCGAGCCGAGCGACCTCGAGCGCGGTAGGGCCGTGCTCCAAAGGGAAGGGCCCGGCGCAGCCAAATGAAACCCATCGTCGCTCTGGTCGGCCGGCCCAACGTGGGCAAGTCGACCCTATTCAATCGCCTAACTCGGAGCCGTGCCGCCTTGGTGGCCGACTTCCCCGGGCTGACCCGCGATCGCCACTATGGCCATGGACGAGTCGGCAGCAAGCCGTACCTAGTAATCGACACCGGTGGCTTCGAGCCGGTCGCTGCCGACGGCATCATGCGCGAGATGGCGAAGCAAACCGAGCAAGCGATCGCCGAGTCCGACGCGGTCGTGTTCATCGTCGATGCGCGCCAAGGGCTCACCCCTCACGACCGCGCTATCGCCGATACCCTGCGGCGCCGGGGCCGCAAAGTGACCCTTGCAGTCAATAAGGCCGAAGGCATGGTGCCAGAACAGGCGGCCGCCGAGTTTCACGAGCTCGGCATGGGAGAGCCGCTCGCGATCTCGGCGACCCACGGTCTAGGGGTGGATGACTTGATCGAGGCGGCGCTCGCCCCGCTGCTCGCTGTCGAGGAAGAATCGCTCGCACGCCCGCGCCATCCCAGAGTCGCGGTGGTCGGCCGGCCGAACGTGGGCAAGTCCACCCTCATCAATCGCATGTTGGGCGAAGAGCGCATGATCGCCTACGACGAGCCGGGCACTACCCGCGACAGCGTCTACGTCGATTTCACCCACGGTGGCAAGACCTATACGTTGATCGACACCGCCGGCCTGCGCCGGCGCGGCAAGGTGTTCGAGACCATCGAGAAGTTCTCGGTAGTGAAAACCCTGCAAGCGATCGAGGACGCCAATGTCGTCGTGCTGGTGCTGGATGCGCAGCAAGGGATAGGCGAGCAGGATGCGCACATCGCCGGCTTCATTCTCGAATCGGGCCGCGGCGTGGTTGCCGCGGTCAACAAGTGGGATGCGCCCGATGCCTACCAACGCGAGATCGTGAAGCGAGAGTTGGCGCGTAAGCTCCGCTTCCTGAACTACTCGGAATTCCACTTCATGAGCGCACTCGTGGGAACTGGTGTCGGCGCGCTGTTCAAGTCCATCGACCTCGCCTATGCGGCGGCGACAGCCAAGCTCGCGACGCCCAAGCTCACCAAGATACTGCACGCCGCCACCGAACAGCACCCGCCTCCTCAGCGCGGCCCGATCCGGCCGCGGCTCAAGTATGCGCATCAAGGCGGGTCCAATCCCCCTGTGATTATCGTGCACGGCACGGCGGTGCAGCATATCCCGGCGAGCTACAAGCGCTACCTGGAGGCGAGGTTTCGCCAGGCCTTCGCCCTCTCCGGCGCGCCGCTGCGCGTGGAGTTTCGCCAAGGGCGAAACCCGTATGCCTCCTAAGGGGGCTCTTGGGGGCCTGCGGCCCTTACCGTGCGGGATTAGCTTCCCATGGCAATGACCTTGAATTTGCAGTAAAGTAGGGCCTCTTACCAATAAAGAGCTTCGGAGAAGAACGATGAGCGGAAAAGGGCAGTTACTACAAGATCCGTTCTTGAATACGTTGCGCAAGGAGCATGTTCCGGTATCGATCTATTTGGTCAACGGCATCAAGCTGCAGGGGCAAGTCGAATCGTTCGATCAATATGTTGTGCTCCTCAAGAACACGGTTACCCAAATGGTGTACAAGCACGCCATCTCCACGGTCGTGCCGGCGCGTCCGGTTTCCATCCCCTTCGATCACTCCTCGGAATGAGGCAAACGAAATCCAGGAGTTGAATGCTTGAGCGCGCGCGGGACGGCGAAGCGGCCGTTCTAGTAGGGCTGGACCTGGGGAAGTCCGGTTTCGCGGAAAGTCTTAGCGAACTTAACCACCTCGCGCACAGCGCCGGCATCAGGCCCGTAGCGACGGTTCGCGGCAAGCGTGCGCGCCCCGATGCGGCGACCTTCGCCGGCAGTGGCAAAGTCACCGAGATAGGCGAAATCGCCGAACAGCACCACGCTCAGCTTGTCATTTTTAACCACGAATTGAGCGCCGGCCAGGAGCGCAATCTGGAAGATGCGCTCAAAGTGCCGGTGATTGACCGCGTCACCCTAATTCTGGATATCTTCGCTCAGCGCGCGCAAAGTCACGAAGGCAAGCTGCAGGTCGAGCTGGCGAAGCTGGAACGCCAGTCCACTCGCTTGATACGCGGCTGGACCCACCTCGAGCGGCAGCGCGGGGGTGGCGGCTTTTTGGGCGGCCCGGGCGAGAAACAGCTCGAACTCGACCGCCGACTCATCGGCAATCGCATCAAGATATTGCGTGGCAAGCTCGCGCAAATGCGCAAGCAACGCGCCGTGCAGCGGCAGGCGCGCGGTCGGGCCAATGTGTTCAAGGTCTCTTTGGTCGGCTATACCAACGCCGGCAAATCTACTTTGTTCAATCGCCTCGCCAACGCGCGCGAGTACGCGGCCGATCAGTTGTTCGCCACCCTCGACACCAAGACGCGCCGAGTGCATCTGGGTTCGGGGGTCACCATGGTCCTTTCCGACACGGTCGGGTTTATCCGCGATCTGCCGCACACCTTGGTGGCGGCCTTTCGAGCCACGCTGGAGGAGGCGAGCTACGCCGACTTGCTGCTGCACGTGATCGACGCATCGAGCCCCGTGCGTGACGAACAGATGCAGGAAGTCGATCGCGTACTGCGTGAAATCGGCGCACAGACAGTGCCGCGGCTCGCGGTGTACAACAAGATCGACGTCACCGAGCAGCCCGAGCCGGGAGTCGTGCGCGACCGCTATGGTAGAATTGCTCACATACGCGTGAGTGCCGCAACCGGCGCGGGCCTCGCCGGCTTGCGTGAGGCTTTGACCGAACTCGCCACCCTTTCGAACCTTAGCCACTATCTTGACGACTCCGTCGCGTGCGAGCAGCCGATACCGGCTGCCGCGGGGTGATCGACGTTTCGCGACGGTGCGCGAGCGTCGCGTTCTAGTTTTCATGTCCATCGACTTGTTAGGCTCTTCGCGCACACATGGCTGATCCACAATGGGGTAAGAAGGGCGGCGACGGCCCGCCGGACTTGGATGAGATTCTCCGCCGGCTCAGCCGGCGCTTGAGCGAGGCCTTCGGCGGTAAGGGCCGGCAGCCGATCGGGCCGGTCGGTGCCGGTGGTCCTCCCGACGGCAAAGCCGCCGGTAATCTCGGCGTCGTGTTGCTGGTGATTGTCGTGCTGGGGTGGTTCGCGAGCGGGTTCTACATCGTCGATGCGAGCAGCCGCGGTATCGTCATGCGCTTCGGTGAATACCGCATTACCACCGATCCCGGACCGAATTGGCGCTGGCCTTGGCCGATCGAAAAGCACGAAGTCGTCAACATCTCCAAGGTGCGCACCGTCGAGGTGGGCTACCGCAACACCGTCAAGTCGAAGCAGCCGCAAGAGTCGCTCATGCTGACCGACGACGAGAACATTATCGACATACAGTTCGCGGTTCAGTACATCTTGAAGGACCCGAAGGCATTCCTGTTCAATAACTACTCCGAGGAAGACGACAAAGAGGACCTAGTGCGGCAGGCCGCCGAGACCGCCATCCGCCAAGTGGTCGGCAAGAACAAGATGGACTACGTGCTGTACGAAGGCCGCTCCGAGATCGCCGACAACGCCGGTCAACTGATGCAGCAGATTCTCGACCGCTACGACACCGGCATCGCGGTGAGCAAGGTGACGATGCAGAACGCGCAGCCGCCGGAACAAGTGCAGGCCGCGTTCGACGACGCGGTCAAGGCCGGGCAAGACCGCGAGCGGCAGAAGAACGAAGGGCAAGCCTACGCCAACGACATCCTGCCGAAGGCGCGCGGCGCGGCCTCGCGCTTGATGGCCGAGGCCAACGGCTATCAGCAGCGCATCATCGCCGCGGCGGAGGGCGAGGCCAGCCGTTTCAAGCAGGTGCTCGCCGAGTACGAGAAGGCCCCTCAGGTGACGCGCGAGCGCCTTTATCTCGATATGATGCAGCAGGTGCTGGCCAATACCAGCAAGGTCATCGTCGATCAGAAGGCGGGCGGCTCCAATCTTCTCTACCTACCGCTCGACAAGCTCATCCAGGCGGGCGAGTCGGGGTCGCAGCAAGAACTGATGGCGCCGCGCTCGGCGCCCGCGGAGTCGCCGTCTCTGGCCGAGCCGCTGCCGCGCTCGCGTGAGTCGCTGCGCAACCGCGATCGCGAAAGCCGTTGAGCGTCTGGACCGAATTCTGCGAGGCATGACAGCATGAGGAAACTACAAGTTCCACTAATCCTGGTTGCGGTGGTGTTGATCCTCGCCAGCTTGTCGCTGTTCGTGGTGGATCAGCGGCAGAAGGCGATCGTATTCCGACTGGGCGAGGTCGTCTCGATCAAGGAGCGGGCGGGGCTTTACTTTAAGTGGCCGCTGATCGAAAACGTACGGTTCTTCGACGCCATGATCCAAACCATGGATGCGAGGGAACCGGAGCGATTCATCACGTCGGAGAAGAAGAACGTGCTGGTCGACTCCTTCGTCAAGTGGCGCGTCAACGACGTAAAGCAGTATTACATCAGCGTGAGCGGCGACAAGCGCCGGGCGGAGACGCGGCTGGCGCAAACCATCAACAACGATTTGCGCGCGGAGTTCGGCAAGCGCACCGTGCACGACGTGGTGTCGGGCGAGCGCACCACGATCATGGAGATCATGCGGCAGCGCGCCGACGAGGACGCCAAGTCGATCGGCGTGCGCGTGCTCGACGTGCGCATCAAGCGTGTCGAGCTGCCGGACGAGGTAAGGGAATCGGTGTATCGGCGAATGGAGGCCGAGCGCAAGCGCGTAGCCAACGAGTTGCGCTCGACCGGATCGGGCGAGGCGGAAAAGATACGCGCCGAGGCCGACCGGCAACGCGAAGTGACGCTCGCAGAGGCGTACCGCGACGCGCAGCGCATCAAGGGCGAGGGCGACGCGCGCGCCGCGACGATCTACGCCGCTGCTTTCAACCAGGATCCGCAGTTTTACTCCTTCTATCGCAGCCTGGACGCGTATCGCGGCAGCCTGCGCAGCAAGAGCGACGTGTTGCTGCTGGACCCGAACTCCGAGTTTTTCAAGTACCTGCGCGGCCCCGGGACGGCAAAGTAGCGTTTGCCCGTGGGAGAGAGTTTCGCCGTGGCGTTCGGCCTGATGCTGGTCCTCGAGGGGTTGCTTCCCTTCGTCGTGCCCACACTGTGGCGGGACATTTTCCGCAAGGCGACCGAGTTGGAAGACGGCCAGATTCGCTTCTTCGGGCTCGGGTCGATCCTCGCCGGCTTGGCGTTGCTGTACCTGTTCGGTCACGCCGGCTAGGTTTTTGCCCGTGCATAGCTGGCTGCTGCCCGAGTACATCGAGGATCTCCTGCCGCCCGAGGCGTGGCGGCTGGAGCGCATTCGCCGCGAGGTACTGGATCTGTTCCGCTCGCACGGCTATCAGCTGATCATGCCGCCGATGCTCGAGTACGTCGAATCGCTGCTCACCGGCACCGGCCACGACCTCGATCTGGTCACCTTCAAGCTGGTCGATCAGTTGAGTGGACGCCATATGGGCGTGCGCGCCGACATCACGCCGCAGGCCGCCCGCATCGACGCGCATCTGATGAATCGTCACGGAGTCAATCGTCTGTGTTACGCGGGCAGCGTGCTGCGCACTCTGCCGGAGGGCATGGTTCGCACACGCGAGCCGCTGCAGATCGGCGCCGAGCTGTTCGGCCATGCAGGCTTGGAAAGCGACATGGAGATTCAGAGCTTGATGTTGCAAGCGCTGCGGGTGGCCGGCGTGAGCGAGGTGACCGTTGACTTGGGGCACGTGCAGATTTTTCGCACCCTGGCGCGCGAGGTGGCGCTTGGCGACGAGGCCGAAACCGAGCTATTCGCTGCCATTCAGAGGAAGGACCGCGTGCAGGTCGAGCGCGTCGCAGCCCAGCTTCAACCGGGGCAAGGGCAGACGTTGCGCGCACTGCTGCGCTTGAACGGCGGCGGGGAGGTTTTGGCGCGGGCGCGCGAGGAATACGCGCGCATGCCCGAAATCTTGCGTGCCTTGGACGAACTCGACGCGTTGGGGAATAGCCTGGCGCGCGAAGGGGCGGTGGTGTCGTTCGATCTGGCGGAGTTGCGTGGCTATCACTATCACAGCGGCATCGTGTTCGCCGCCTACGTGTCCGGCTACCCCGACGCGGTGGCGCGCGGCGGCCGCTACGACGAAGTGGGCAGGGCGGTCGGGCGCGCCCGCGCGGCAACCGGCTTCAGCATGGACCTGCGCGAGATCGTGTCGGGATTCCAGGCAGAGCCGGCCAGACGCGCGATCCTCGCGCCCTACCGCGTAGACGACGCGCTCGCCGCAAAGATCGCCGAATTGCGCCGCGCGGGCGAGGTCGTGATCGTCGACTTGCCCGCGGCGATGCCTTGCCGCCCGCTCGAGTTGGGCTGCGATCGCCGTTTGGTGCACGAAGGCGGCGCTTGGAAATTGATCGCAATTGAAAGCATCGCGGTATGACCAGAAACGTCGTCGTAGTGGGCACTCAGTGGGGCGACGAAGGCAAGGGGAAAATCGTCGACTGGCTCACCGACCGCGCACAAGGGGTGGTGCGCTTCCAGGGTGGGCACAACGCGGGCCACACCTTGGTGATCGGCGGCAAGAAGACCGTCCTGCATCTGATTCCCTCCGGGATATTGCGGCAAGGCGTCGCCTGCTTCATCGGCAACGGGGTGGTGGTATCGCCCAAGGCGTTGCTCGAAGAGATCGACACACTGGAGGCGAGCGGCGTGGAGGTCGGCAGCCGGCTCAACATCTCGGAAGCGTGTCCGCTGATTCTGGATTACCACATGGCGCTCGACCAAGCGCGCGAAGCCGCCCGCGGTGCCGCCAAGATCGGCACCACCGGCCGCGGCATCGGTCCGGCCTACGAGGATAAAGTCGCGCGGCGTGCGATACGCCTACAGGATCTGTTCCATCGCGAGCGTTTCGCCGCTAAGTTGGGCGAGGTGCTCGACTATCACAATTTCGTGCTGACGCGTTACTTCCACGCCGAGCCGGTGGATTTCCAGCGCACGCTGGACACCACGCTCGCCAGCGCGCAGCGCATCAAGCCGTTCATCGCCGATGTGCCGCGCTTGCTGTACGAAGCGAACAAGGCGGGCAAGGATCTGCTGTTCGAAGGAGCGCAGGGGACCTTGCTCGATATCGATCACGGCACCTACCCCTACGTCACTTCGAGCAACTGCGTCGCCGGAGCCGCGGCCGCCGGCAGCGGCGTCGGACCGCATACGCTGCACTACGTGCTCGGCATCACCAAGGCCTACACCACGCGCGTCGGCTCGGGCCCGTTTCCGACTGAATTGGACGACGACGTCGGCAGGTACATCGCCTCGAAGGGGCAAGAATTCGGCGCCACCACGGGGCGCGCGCGCCGGGTCGGCTGGTTCGACGCCGCCGCGCTCAAGCGCTCGATTCAGATCAACGGGGTGTCGGGCCTGTGCGTCACCAAGCTCGACGTGCTGGACGGGGTGGAGGCGTTACGGCTCTGCGTAGGCTACCGCATAGGCGAGGTGACCAGCGATATCCTCCCGGTCGGCGCCGAGGCACTGGCCGAGTGCGAGCCGATCTACGAGGAGTTGCCGGGTTGGAAAGAAACGACTACCGGCATCCAGTCGCTCGATCGACTGCCGAGCAACGCGCGCAGGTACCTCGAGCGGGTGGAGCAGGTGTGCGGCGTGCCGATCGACGTGATTTCCACCAGCCCCGAGCGCGAGGCGACCATCGTGCAACGGCATCCGTTCGACTAGGGATCACCGATGTTGTTTTCCCGTAGTTTCGAGCTTCCAATCTCTAGTTTCTAGCTTGGTGCCCACGGAGGGACTCGAACCCCCACACCTCGCGGCACATGGACCTGAACCATGCGCGTCTACCAATTCCGCCACGTGGGCATAGCCAGCGAATTTTATAGGATCACTCCCAGTTGTCAAAGAAGAAAGCGAATCTGCGTTATCAAGACCCCTATCTCGCACGCGAGCGCGCCCGCTACGAGCATCCGCTGCCGAGCCGCGAATTCATTTTGAACGTCCTGCGCGGCGAGGGGGTGCCGGTCAGCTTCGAGCGCCTGGCGAGCGCGCTGGAGGTGAGCCGCGACGAGCATGACGCGTTTACTCGCCGCCTGCAGGCGATGGAGCGCGACGGCCAGTTGATGCGCAACCGCAAGGGCGCGTACTGCATGCCCGACAAGCTGAGCTTGGTGAAGGGCACGGTAGAAGGGCATCCCGACGGCTTCGGCTTCGTGGTGCCGGACGAGGGCGGTGGGGATGTGTTCCTGAACCCGAAAGAAATGCGCAAGGTGCTGCACGGCGATCACGTCCTTGCCAAGCCGGTGGGCGTCGATCGCCGCGGCCGCCGCGAAGGCGTAGTGGTCGAGATCCTGCAGCGCGCCAATCAGCGCATGGTCGCACGCTTGTACAAGGAGCACGGTGTGGCCTTCGCGGTCGCCGAAGACAAGCGGATCAGCCAAGACATTTTGATTCCACCCGGGGAGGATGCCGGCGCGCAAATCGGACAAGTGGTGAGCGTGGAGTTGCTGAGCCAACCGACCGTGCACGGCGATCCCATCGGCCGCGTGGTCGAAGTGCTCGGCGACTATGGCGATCCGGGCATGGAGATAGAGATCGCGCTGCGCAAGCACCAGTTGCCGTTCGTGTGGCCCGAGGCGGTGCTGACTTGCGAGAAGAAACTGCCCAAGCGCGTGCTGAAAAAAGACTGCGCCGACCGGGTCGATTTACGCGAGCTGCCGCTGGTGACCATCGACGGGGAGACCGCCAAGGACTTCGACGATGCGGTGTACTGCGAGCCGCAAGGTAAGGGCTTTCGCTTGATCGTGGCGATCGCCGATGTCAGTCATTACGTCAATCACGGCGATCCTCTCGATCGCGAAGCGCGCCAGCGCGGCAATTCGGTGTACTTTCCGCGCCGCGTGATTCCCATGCTACCGGAGGCGCTGTCCAACGGCCTGTGCTCGCTCAATCCGCGCGTGGATCGGCTGTGCTTGGCTTGCGACATGAAGCTCGACGCCAAGGGGAACATCACGGGCTACGAGTTTTGCGCGGCGGTGATGCACTCGCATGCGCGCCTGACCTATACCGCCGTGGCGGCGGCGCTCGCCGGGGCGGAAGATGCGCTCGCGCGCGACGAGCGGCACCTGCTGCCGCACCTAAAAGACTTACACCGGCTGTTCAAGATTCTCTACGCGGCGCGCGACAAGCGCGGGGCGATCGAGCTCGATACCATCGAAACCGCGCTCGAATTCGACGCGCGCGGCAAGATCGAGCGCATCGTCGCGGTCAAGCGCAACGACGCGCACCGCTTGATCGAGGAATGTATGTTGGCGGCAAACGTGTGCGCGTCGGATTTTCTGCAGAAGCGCGAGCACGCGCTGCTGTACCGAGTGCACGCCGGTCCGAACCTGGAAAAGCTCGCCGGGCTGCGCGAGTTCTTGGGCGAGTTCGGCCTGCAACTGGGCGGGGGCGAGGAGCCCAAGGCTAAGGATTACGCCAAGGTGCTGGAGAAGATCAAGGACCGGCCGGACGTCCAGTTGATCCAGACGGTCATGCTGCGCTCGCTCATGCAAGCGGTCTATAGCCCGGAGAACGTCGGGCACTTCGGCCTGGCATACGAAAACTATACCCATTTCACCTCGCCCATCCGCCGCTATCCGGATTTGCTGGTGCACCGCGCGATCAAGGCTGTGCTCGCCGGCGAACGCTACGATCCCGGCAATTGGAAGGAACTCGGCGTGGCGTGCTCGCAGACCGAGCGGCGCGCGGACGAAGCCTCGCGCGACGTGCAGAATAGGTTGAAGAGTTATAACATGCAAGACCGTGTGA
>CAZILI010000075.1:0-12047 GCA_964539965.1 uncultured Burkholderiales bacterium
TCGGGTCGTCGGACAGGGCACCGCCCGAGCCGGGCACCACCGGCACGCCGGCCTTGGTCATCGCTTGCTTGGCGCTCACTTTGTCGCCCATCAAGCGTATGGTGTCGGCGCGCGGACCGATGAATACGAAGCCCGAGTTTTCCACCCGCTCGGCGAAGTCGGCGTTCTCGGACAGAAAGCCGTAACCCGGATGGATGGCTTCGGCGTCGGTGACTTCGGCCGCGCTGATGATGGCCGGGATGTTCAGGTAGCTCGCGTGCGAGGGTGCCGGTCCGATGCACACCGACTCCTCGGCCAGCATCACGTACTTGGCGTCGCGGTCGGCCTCCGAGTGCACACACACGGTTTTGATGCCCAGCTCTTTGCACGCGCGCTGGATGCGCAGAGCGATCTCACCGCGATTGGCAATCAGGATCTTTTCGAACATGTTGGTCTAGCAAGCCTCTGAACAAGTCCCGAGTGGCCGGCGCGGGTCGCGGTTTGTTGTCGATCCGCCAGGGGAATTGCCAGCTAGCCCACCACGAATAGCGGCTGGCCGTACTCGACGGGTTGTCCGTTTTCCAGCAGTATCTTCTTAACCACGCCGGCCACGTCGGATTCGATTTCGTTGAGCAGCTTCATGGCCTCGATGATGCATAGGGTCTGGCCTTCGCTCACGCTTTGCCCAACCTCGATGAACGGCGGCGCGCCCGGCGACGGAGAGCGGTAGAACGTCCCTACCATGGGCGACTTGACGATGTGGCCCTCCTCTTGCGGCTCCTCCTTGGGTGCAGTCGGCGCCGCTACCGGCACGGGAGCAACGATGGGTGCCATCATCGGGGCGGGAGCGGCCATCATCATGGGCTGCGCCGCTGCGCCGACGCCGCTTCGGCTGATGCGCACCCGCTCTTCTCCTTCGGTGATTTCCAGCTCGGCAATGCCGGTTTCCTGCACCAAATCGATCAACTTCTTCAACTTGCGCAGATCCATGCTTACCCCCTAGCTCGGTTGGGAGTGACGCAGCGGACAAAGGGGAAAACGCCGCGCAGGTGTCGCCGAGGTGCTAGTCGATGCACGCGATGCCAGCCCAGGCCGCCTCCATGGGCCGCAAGTTTGCGCATCTTCTGCGATTTTGTCCAGTTTTGCGGCTATCTGGCTCGCTGGCTACGAGCGTAGGGGGCGCGCGTCTCGGGTCCAAAGCGACGCCCGAAATCCGCGCTCGAGCGCCAAGACGCCGCAATACGGCTTAGTTCGCGGATCTTAGGGCCCAGATCGGCGAAGTTCTATACCAAAGCCTTCAGTATTAGATCGAGCTCCGGTTCGCTGAAGGGGCCGAGTTGGCGCACCACGAGCTTCCCTTGGCGGTCGAGGATCACGGTGAACGGCAGGCTAGCGCTGGTGTTGCCCAACCGACGCGAGAACTCAGTGGCGGTATCATTGCCGATCAAGAGCGGGTAATTAACAGGGAACTTGCTGATAAATGCCACGACCTTCTCTCTTTCGTCCAGCGCCAAACCCAGGAACACCACCCCGCGCTCGCGCAGGCGATCCTGCAGGCGCACGAAGATCGGCATCTCTTCGCGGCAAGGCGCGCACCAAGTCGCCCAGAAATTGAGGACGATGACTTTGCCTTGCCACTGCCCAAGACTATGCGGATTGCCCTGCAGGTCGGGGAAGCTCGCGGCGTAGAAAGCGCCGGGACTCAGCGAGGCGGGGGCAATATCCGAGGGCGGCGCGCGCTCTTGATGCCAGCTGAGCCCCAGGTACAGAGCGCCGGCTGCCAACAGTAGCGCCACTGAGAGCGCGACCGCCTGCCTCAATCGGTCCATCGAGGGACGGGGGGAGTCGCGCAGCGTCAGCCCTGCACCATCGCACGCGCCAGGCTGGCAAGAAATTCGTCGCTCGCCTTATAGCCGATCAGGCGAAATGAGCGGATCTCCTTGCCGTCCGGGCCGAACAATATCGTGCCCGGCGGACCGATCAGCCCGAAGCGCTTGAGCAGCGCTTGGTCTTGCGCCGAGTTGGCGGTCACGTCGGCTTTGAGCAGCACCAATTGTTTGAGCTTGCTCTGCACCTGCGGGTCACGGAACGTGAAGCGTTCCATTTCCTTGCAGGACACGCACCAATCCGCATAGAAGTCGAGTAGCACGTATCGACCTTGGGCGGCTTGGATGCGCGCATCGAGTTCCTGCGTGCTGGCCACGCGCTCGAAGCGCAATTCATCTTGTGGCGCCTGTGCCGCCGCGCCGCGCAGACCGGCAAGCGGTTGTAGCACGTCACGTCCGCCCGACAGCGCTCCCACCAGCAATGCCACTCCCCCGACCAGCGCGATCATCCCGACACCTTTCCAAAGGCGCGTGTAGCCGCTCGCCTCGTGCGGCAGCGGATCGATGGCGCGCAGATACGTGGCCGAGACGATCAACAAGGCCGCCCACAGCAGCATCACCACGCTTTGCGGCAGCACCGGCGACACGATCCATATCGCTACCGCGAGCAACAATACGCCGAAGAAGTGCTTCACCGTCACCATCCAGCCGCCCGCCTTGGGCAGGAGGGAGCCCTCCGAGACGCCGACCGCGACCAGCGGCGCGCCCATGCCGAGACCGAGGGCGAACAGCGCCGTGCCGCCGAGGGCGGCGTCGCGCGTTTGCGCCAAGTACAACACGGCCCCTGCCAATGGTGCGGACACGCAGGGGCTCACGATCAGGGCCGACAGTCCCCCCATCACCGCCACGCCCAGCAGGTTGCCACCCGCCATGCGATCGTTGGTGGCGGAGAGGCGCCCGTGCACCACGGCCGGCAGCCGCAGTTCGTAGAAGCCAAACATGGATAGCGCCAGCACTACGAACACCAGGGCGAACGCGGCCAGCACCCACGGTTGCTGTAGCGCTCCGGCTATCGCTGCGCCGGAAAGCCCGGCGACGACTCCCAGCGCGGCATAGGTCAAGGCCATGGCGAGCACGTAGGTGAGCGAGAGCGTGAGCGCGCGAGCGCGGGTCGCGCCCTTGCCCTGCCCGGCGATGATGCCGGACAGAATCGGGATCATCGGCAGCACGCACGGTGTGAATGCCAGCAGCAAGCCGCCCAAGAAGAAAAACGGGATGATCTTCCACAGCTGTCCGGTCTCGAGCACCGCGGCGATGCGGTCAACTTCGGCTTGGGAGGCGGGCTCGCGCGCCGCCGTGGCCGCTTGGGCCTGGGGCGCGGCTGGAGTGGGCGGCGCGAGGGTCACCTCTGCGGGCGCGCTTGCGGCGTCGGCGTCCCCCCCGGCGGCCGCCATGAGTTTGGCGAGGTTCGATTGTCCTCCCGTATCGGAGGGGGGCACAGTCGCGCCGCCGCCTGCCATGGCCAAGACGACGCTTTGTGTGTGCGGCGGAAAGCACACGCCTACGTCGGCGCAGCCCTGCGAAGTCGCGGCCAAGGTGAATTGCTGCGTGGCCCCCTCGAAGCTCGATACCGGGATTTGGATACGCAACTCATCGCGATAGGTCTCGACGCGGCCGAAGAATTCGTCCTGCTTGACCTTGCCCGGCGGAAAGGCCGGACTGCCGAGTTGCACGGTCGCCGGCGCGGCGCTGAACTTGAATTTCTCGCGGTAGAGGAAATAGCCCGGAGCGATCTTGTAGCTCACCTCGATGATCGCCTCACCGAGCGTGCGCACCGAGAGCTTGAACGCGACTGCCGGCTCGAGCAGCTCGGGATCCGCGGCGTGCGTGATACTTGCGGCGAGCGCCGCCGCCAGGAACCAAACCGGCCGGAATCGACTCATACGCATGATCGCCTCACCCTAGGCCGCCTCACCGTGGGTCACCCAGTGGAGGTAGGCGGGCAGGCCTGTGTCGAATGCGACCGCCACGATCTCGGGAAGTTCATACGGATGCAACCGCTTTATCAGTTCTTGGACTCCGAGGTAGTTTGCCTCCGCCGCCTTGGCTAGCAGCGGCACTTCTTGCGCGGTTTCGACCTTGCCCTTCCAGGTGTACACTGATCGACACGGGGCCAGTACGCTAACGCACGCTGCGAGCCCATTTTCAACCAACTCTCTAGCGCATCGATCGGCGCTCGCTTGGTCGGGGAAGTTGGAGAGAATCAGTAGCGCCCGCACGGCGTAGAAACTGCTGCAATCATGAAATCCTGGCTCGTCTTCATTCTACTCGGTTTCCCCCTCCTTGAAGCGTTGCTGCTGGTCGAACTTGCCCGCCATATCGGCTGGTGGCTGGTGGTGTGGCTCGCCTTGAGCGCGATGTTCGGCATGGCGCTCATCAAGGAGGCGCGCTTTGCGATGTTGAAGCAGTGGGCGGCGAGCTTGCAATCGGGCGGCTCCAATATCCATGCGCTCATCGGCACCGGGCGCACCCTAGTGGCGGGATTGCTGTTCATCTTCCCGGGCGTCATTTCGGACTTCGTCGCGCTGGGCCTCATTCTGTTGCCCCACGAGCGCGTTGCGCCCATCGGTCCGACCGCCGGCGCGCGCGTCATCGAAGGTCGGTTCAGGCGCGAGCGCTAGCGCTCGTCGAGCCCCGCCAATCCCTCGCGCACGCTCGGGTAGCGCAGGCGAAGGCGCAGTTCGCGCTTGAGCCGCAGGTTGCGCATCCTGCGCGATTCCGACATGAACGATAACAGCGCCGGCGGCACCTGCGTCGCGATGTCGGCGCGCGCCAGCCGCGGCGCGCGAGCTATGCCGAAGTGATCGGCAACCAAGTCGAAATACTCGCCCATCTTCAGCGCGGAATCGTCGTTGCAGTTGTACACGCGAGCGGGCTGGGCGCGCGCCAACGCGGCCGCGCAGGCCCGCGCCAGATCCTCGATATGGATGTGATTGGTGTACACGTCGTCGTTTTCCGTCAGTGCGGGAGTGGCTGCGCGAAGGCGTTGTAGTGGCAGCCGGTTCGGCCCGTAGATACCCGGCACGCGCAGGATCGATACCTTGACGCCGCTGGCGGCGCCCCAGGCGCGCAAGCGCCGCTCCGCATCGAGCCGGCGCTGCGCTCGCTCGCTCGCGGGCGAGGCGGCGAGCGTCTCCTCAACCCACTGGCCGCTGCAATCGCCGTACACCCCGGTGGTACTGATGTACACAAGTCGATATGGTAGACTCTGCGCCCTGCCGAGCGCGGCAATGAGATTGCGGGTGCGCGCATCGACGATCCCGTGGTTGGGCGGTGGCGCCAAGTGCAGCACCGCGTGAGCGAGACCCGAAAGGCGCGCGAGGCCCGCCGGCCGGTCCAAGTCGCCGACCAAGGCCTGCACACCGGCGCATGACAGCCGTTTAGCCTTTTCGCGGTCGCGTGTGAGCGCCAGTACGCGGTAGCGTGGCGCGAGATACGGCAGCGCGTGCTCGGCGGTGTCGCCGTAGCCGACGATCAGTAGTCGCTGCCGCTGCATGCAGCTATTGTATTGCGTCGCGCCTGCCGCGAGAGTGATTCCGCATGACGAGCCAAGTCACCCTTAAATCGAGTAATCACAGCTTTAGCGTGGAGGCCGGCGAAACCGTGCTCGAAGCCGCCTTGCGCCAACACATCGGCTTGCCGTACGGCTGCCGCAGCGGAGCCTGCGGCGCGTGCAAGGGCCGCATCGTGTCGGGCGAGGTCGACTACGGCGACTATCAGGAGCACGCTCTGTCGGCGATCGAGCGCCGCGACGGGAGGGCGCTGTTCTGCCGGGCGAAGCCGCTCGGCGACCTGGTGATCGAAGCGAAAGAAATCGCCGGTGTAGGCGACATCCAGGTGCGCACCTTGCCCGCTCGCGTGCAACAGATCGTTCGCGCGGCGCACGACGTCGTGATCCTGCGCCTGAAGCTGCCCACCGGCGAGCGGCTGCAATACTTAGCGGGCCAGTATCTGGACATCTTGCTCAAGGAGGGCAAGCGCCGCAGCTATTCGCTCGCCAACCCGCCGCACGCCGACGAACTGCTGGAACTGCACTTGCGCAACTTGCCCGGGGGAAGCTTCAGCAACTTCGCTTTCAGCGAACTCAAAGAAAAGGCGATCTTGCGCTTTCAAGGCCCATTCGGCGTATTCTTTTTGCGCGAATCGCCTAAGCCGATTATTTTTCTTGCCGGCGGCACCGGTTTCGCGCCGATCAAGGCCGTGATCGAAGACGCGCTGCACAAGGGCATCGAGCGGCCGATGACGTTGTACTGGGGCGTGCGCGCGCGACGCGACCTCTACCTGCCCGATCTAGCGCAGCAATGGACCGCCCAACATGCGCATTTCAAGTTCATTCCGGTCCTGTCCGAGCCGTTGCCCGAAGACAACTGGAGCGGGCGCACGGGGCTGGTGCACCAAGCGGTGCTGGACGACTTCGCCGACTTGAGCGGCTATCAGGTGTACGGTTGCGGCGCGCCGATCATGATCGAAACGGCGCAGGCGGCCTTCGCCGCGCGCGGCTTGCCGCAAGACGAGTTCTACAGCGACGCGTTCACACCCGCGGTCGATCCCAAGGCGTCGTAGCGCCCTCGCCGACGACGTATTCCACGACTCGGCGGCACGCTTGGATGTGCTGCTCACCGACGTATTTCATAGCGGCGAACGCCAGGCCCGCCGCCAGCGCTTGACCCGCAATCGGGATGTATCTGGCGACTTGCTTGCCGGTCACGCGGGCGCCCACCACGCGCAGCGTGTTGACAACCAGCGCCTGAGTCACGGTCTTGCCTACCATGGCGCCGCCGAACGCGACGATGCCGCGATACACGCGCAAGCGACGCGCCACGTTGAGGCGCTCGATCTGCTCGGGTGTGAGGCCGAATTCAGCGTTGATCTCGGTGATCAGCTTAACCAGCAGGCCGACGTCGGTGGCGATGTCCAGGCCGGGTATCGGTACCAACGCGGCGCCGGCCGAGACTAGGGCGCGTTTGCGCAGCAGCGCGCGGCAGCGAAGCGTCACCGCTTCGATGTCGCGTCGGGTGTTCGGTAACAGCGCAAGCGCGGTGGCCATGGCGTAGACAATGATGCGCGCGTCGAGACGCGATTCAATACTGAGCAGGGTAATAGGCAAAACACCTTGTGTGGACAAGGCTGTTAGCCCGATACTCCCTGGTCTATCGCTTCCTACTCGCGTGCCTGATCGATCAGGCGGCGGCGGTTGTAGCTCATCGCCTGCTCGGGCTTGCCCATGCGCTCCATCAGCTGCGCGTAGGCGGCGTGTGCTTCGCGCGTCGGCTCCAGCGCCAGGCTCGCCTCGGTGTAGCTCTGCGCTTTGCCCCAAAGCCGTTCGCGCATGCAAAGCTTGCCCAAGGTGAGCAGCAAGGCCGCATCGTCGGGATGCTGGCGCAGCCAGCCCTCGGCCCGTTCGATCTGCCGCAAGGTGTCTTCCGTGGTGACCTCGCCGTACAGCGCGGCCAACTCGACGTCCCAGGCTTTTTCCAACGAACGCTCGATGATGTCGCGTGCCTGTTCGCCCATGCCGAGCGCCGCGAAGGCGCCGGCCGCCGTTGCGGCGATGCCCGGATCGAGCCGATCGGAGGAGGCGAGTTTCTTCCAATGGTCTTTGAGCGCGTCACTGTCGTGGCGCTTGAGCTTGAGAGCTTCTTTCAGCGCCGCCATACGCACGGGTTCGAGCTGGTCGCGATCGACCTCCTTTAGCTTGACCAGCGCGCTCACGCTGTCCAACACCTGTTCCCAATTGCCGGTAAGCGTATGCGCCCGCATTTCGAGCTTGGCGAGTGCCGGATTCTTGGGTGCCAGGGCGCGCGCGCGACGCAGCAGCTCCAACGCCTCTTGGCTGCGGTGGCCGTCGAGCAAGAACTCGACTTGGGTCACCAGCTTCAGCACGCCCGCTTCGGGTGCAGCCGTGTCGGCCGCTTCGAGATAGCTGTCGCGCGCCTGGAAGTTGCGCTGAGCGTGTGCCGCGCGTGCCGCCACGATGGCGCTCAAGGTCGGCGACTCCTGCAGCTTGAGCGCGAGCGCGGCGAATTTTTCAGCGCGACGGTAGTTGCCTTGAAACAGCGCACCGATCGCTTGGTCCATGGCGTTGCGCGCGCGAGTGCGTGCGCGGCGTACCCGAAACGCCCGTATCTTCTGCGGCAAGCGCAAAGTATGGCCGGCCACGCGTACCAGTGCGTACAGCGCCACGAACGCGACCACTGCTGCGGCGGCCACAAACGGCAAGGACATCTCCAGGCGGTACGGCGGGTACACCAGCAGCGCGTAGCTCGAACTGGTCTTGCTGCTCAAGGCGAATGCCGCGGCGAGCACGGCCAGCACTGCGAGCGCGACCAGCCATCTCATGGAGATCTTCCCTCGCGCGGCAGGCGCAGTTGCCGCACCGCTTCCAGGCTCGCGCCGATATCCGGCATGGCGATGCTGATGGCGCTTTCTTCCAACTGGCGCAGGGTGGCGGTCGCGTTCACCACGCCGCGCGACTTGCTGTCGAAGTAGTGTCCCAGCCACTCGCGCGCCGCCTTCAAGTCGGAGCGATAGCTCGCTTCATCGCGTGCCAGCAGCGCGAGCCGCGCCGACAGCAGACGCAGCTTGAGATTTTGGCGCAAGAAGTAGGACTGCGTGGGGCTCAACAGCGGCGCTGCGGGCACATCCAGCCGCTCGATGCGTATCACGTCCTTCAACTGCCGCCACAGCGCCTCACCGAGGCCGTCCAGACTCCAGCGCGCAGGGGCGGGAGGAGGGGACGGTTGTGCGCTGGGTGGACTCTCTTGCATGAGCGGCATTTCTTTCATCACGTCTACCGCGGCGATCAAGTTGTCCAGCTTGACCGCGATGCCGACGGTATCGACGAACGGAACCGCTTTCAGGCGTTGGATATCTTGATCGATCACCCGCCGCAGCCCGGCGAGCTGCGGCTTGTCCAAGCGCTGCAGCCTCGAGTCGGCGGCCTGCAGCGCCACCAGCGCCGCCGACACGTTGCCCGCCAACTGCAGCTGCTGGTTGGCGATCCCCAGGATCTGCTCGATCTCGCTCAACGACCACTCGTCTTGATTGCGCGATAACTCTTGGTACAGCGCCTCGAGCGCCACTTGCTGATTCTGCGATTCGGCGAGTTTGCCCTCGACCAGTCCGAGCTTGATCTGCAGCTGCTGAGTGGTGTCCAGCGCTTGCTTGGCGCCGGACTGCGATTCCTTCACTCGGTCGTCCGCCTCCGCCAGCCGCGTGGCAAGTTCGTGCCGCAGGTGGGCGATCTGCTGCCGGCTGTCCCACCAATTCCACGCCACCACCGCCAATGCCGCCACGGCGATGACGAGCGCCGTGCCCGACCAGGCGAATCTGGGCGTCGTCCGCGGTTTGGCCTCCGCCGCGCTGGGCGGGCTCACCGGCTCGGTAGGCGGCAGCGCCTGTTGAGCGTCGCTCACGTTGTGACCCCCTTTACCCAGCCGGCGAGCGCGCTCAGCAAGCCGTCGTCGCCGGCGGGCGTGACCCGCACGTCGTGACAGCCCTGCGCGCGCGCCGCCGCCGCGACCCGCTCGTGTGAGACCGCGATAGGCGTAGAGCGCAGTAGGTCTAGCCCCTGTGCACCAATCATTTCGACGAAGTTGCTCAGCGTTTGCACGCTCATGATGTTGACCGCCTGCACTTTGCCGGCGCGCCAAAGCGCGATCAGCGGCGCGGCGTCGGCGCGAGGGCGCGCGCGTGTGTAGCATTCGATGTAGTCGACCTGCGCACCGCGCGCGAGGAGGCTGTCGCGCAGAGTTTCCCTGCCGCCGACACCGCGAAAAATCACCACGCGCTTTCCCGCCATGGCGTGCAGCGCGGGCATGGCGAGCAACGCTTCGCTGTCCGCGCCGCCGCGGGGCTCGATCACCTCATCCACGCCCGCCTCGCGCAGCGCGCGCGCGGTGGCCGCGCCGACCGCCGCAACTGCCGGGGGGAGCCGGCCGCGGTGTTTGGCGCGCACCAGCGCGAGGCCCCTGTCGACGGCGTTCTGGCTGATGAAAATCGCCATGTCGAACTCGTCTAGCCGATCGATCTTGGCCAGCGCTTGGCTCGCATCCTGCAAATCGGCGATTTCGAGCGCCGGAAACACTATCGGCGTGCCGCCGGCCGCACGAATGCGCTCGGCCAAGCGCTGCCCCTGCGCGGCCGGTCGCGTCAGCACAATGCCGAGGCCGTTGAGCGTGCTCAACTTGCCGCCTCGAGCTGCGCCAGGATTTGCGCAGCGCCCTGGGCAAGCAGCCGCTCGGCGAGCGCCGAGCCCAAGCTTTCCGCCTGTTGCGCGGGGCCGCTTAAGTGGTCGCGCACGAGCTTGCTGCCGTCGGGCAGCGCGACGAAGCCGGTGAGCGACAGCTCGCCGTCGCGCAGTTCGGCATAGCCGCCGAGCGGCACCTCGCAGCTTCCCGCCAGCCGGCGCGACAGCGCGCGCTCGGCCAGCACGCAGGCACCATCGCGCATAGCGAGCGGGGCCAACGCCGTCGCCAGGTCACTACGATCGGCGAGGTACTCGATGCCGAGCGCGCCTTGACCGACGGCGGGAATGCTGTCCTCGAGATTCAAATAGGCGGTGATGCGATGACTCAACCCCAAACGCTTGAGCCCCGCGGCGGCCAAAATGACCGCGGCATACTGGCCCTCGTCGAGCTTGCGCAAACGCGTCTCCACATTACCGCGCAAGGCGGCGACGCGCAAATGCGGCAAGCGCGCGCGAATCTGGCTCTCGCGGCGCAGACTGGAAGTCCCCACCAGCGATCCTGCCGGCAGCGCAGCGAGACTCTGGTATCGGTTCGATACGAACGCGTCGCGCGGGTCTTCACGCTCGCCGGCTATCAACAAAGCGAAGCCTGCCGGCAAATCCATCGGCACGTCTTTCATCGAGTGCACGGCGATGTCGGCCTCAGCGCGCTCCAGCGCGACCTCCAGTTCTTTCACGAACAATCCCTTGCCGCCCACTTTGCTCAAGGCGCGGTCCAAGATTTGATCGCCCCGGGTGGTCATGCCGATGATGGAAATGGAACAAGCTGGATACAATGCTGCGAGTCGGTCGCGAACGTGCTCGGCTTGCCACATGGCGAGCTTGCTTTGTCGAGAGGCGATCGCGATCCGGCCGGGAGTGGGATTTGCCACGCAAAATCAAATAGTTCGCAGCGCGAAATGGATTGTATCATGAGCCCCGCTCGCGGGTTTTCGCGGCGCCGAGAGCGATGAACGCGCCCGACGCCGACAAAGATCTCCCGCTACGCGAAGATATCCGCCTGCTCGGCCGTTTGCTGGGCGAGATGCTGCGCGAGCAGGAAGGCAACGATCGCTTCGACATCATCGAGAACATCCGCCAGACGGCGATTCGCTACCGCAAGAGCGACGACGCGCAGGCGCGGGTCGAGTTGGAGCGAGTACTCGATCGGCTGAGCGACGCCGACACGGTCGCGGTGGTGCGCGCGTTCAGCTACTTCTCGCATCTCGCCAATATCGCCGAAGATCAGCACCACAAGCGCAGGCGGCGTGTGCACCGCGCCGCCGGCTCCTCACCGCAGGCCGGCAGCCTGGAGCTTGCGCTCGCGCGGCTGCGAGAGGCCGGCGTTTCCGGCGAGAACTTGCGCGATTTCTTCGCCGGAGCGCTGGTGTCGCCGGTGCTGACGGCGCACCCGACCGAAGTCCAGCGCAAGAGCGTGCTCGATTGCCATCTCGCCGTCGCCCGCTTGCTCGCCGAGCGTGACCGTGCCGACTTGACCCCGGACGAACGGGCGGCCAACGAAGTCGCGCTCAAGCGCGTGATCTTGACCCTATGGCAAACCAGTGAGATCCGCACGTTTCAGCTGAAGGTGCACGACGAGATCGAAAACGGCCTGTCCTACTATCGCTACACGTTCCTCGACCAATTGCCGCGGCTGTACGGCGAGCTCGAGGATCGCATCGCGAACGACCACGCCTGGCAGGCCGCGCGCGGCGAGCTCGCCCCGTTCTTTCGCCTGGGCAGTTGGATCGGCGGCGACCGCGACGGCAATCCGTACGTGACACATGAGGTCACACTCGACGCGGCGGAGCGACACGCCGCCGTGGCGTTCGAGTTCCTGCTCGGTCAGGTGCACACGCTGGGCAGTGAGCTGAGCCTGTCGCAGCGCCTGGTCGATGTCACGCCGGAATTGCGTGCGCTGGCCGATCGCTCGCCCGACACTTCGGTGAGCCGCG
>CAZILI010000076.1:0-2000 GCA_964539965.1 uncultured Burkholderiales bacterium
GGCAGCATCGCCACGTCGGCCGACTTGGCGCGCGAATGCACGATCACGTCCGCGCCCCCTGTCCGGTCCAGAATTCGTGCACCACGCGCGTGACCGGCACCTGCCGCAAGGTCGGCGCGGCGCCGAGCAGCGGCGGAATCAAGTGGAACTGACGTCGCATGAACGCGATCTCCGCCAGCATGGGCGCGATGCGATGCTTCCCGTAGCCCAACTGCTCGGCGCGCTCGAACGCGGCCTGCGCCGCGTCCAGGTCGCTCGCGCGCATGTGAAAGCGAGCTTGCGCGAACCATAGCCACGCGTCCACGGGCCGCAGCGCCACCGCTTGCCGGCAACAGTCCATGCCGCGCGCCAGCGCGTCGCGCAGCAAGTCGCCCTGCACCAAGGCCTGGTAGACCAATTCCCAGTACAGACCGGTCAAACGCTTCAAGCTGGCGTAGCGGCCTTCGTCAGTGTCTTCGGCCTTGAGCCGCGCGTCCTCATCACGGATGAGGGAGCGGATTCGCTTCTCGCGCCCGTCCAGCATGCCGTAGGCGAGCAAGCGCACGTCATCCACCGGGTCGGCCAGCGCTTGTCGGATCACCGGTGTAGAAAGGGCCGGTGGCATGGCCTCCACCGCCATCAGCGCGCGCAGCTTCAGGTCGCCACGAATCTTGGGATTACTCAACAAGGACCGAATGCCGCTGCCTACGAAGTGGGCCGGCTTGTAGGCAAGGCGAGGATCGAAGCGCGGCAGGTCGACATCCTCGTACACGTTCGGGCGCTCGCGTTTCCTCACGTACAGCATCGCCACCACGCCCACGAGTAGCCCTAGCGCGCCTAGCACCGGAATAAAGAAGCCGAAGCCAAATAGGAAGGCGAGCGTCCACAGCTTGGGCGATCGGTACGCCCTCGGCAGCAAGGTCCAGGCGGTGAGCGCGACCAGCGCGCTCGCGCTGGCATGCGCCGGTAGAAACAAGGCGAGCGCCTGCCAAGTCGACAGCTTGGCGAGCAGCGCCGAGACACCCGACGTCTCAAGCGTCAGCGACAGCAGCAGCAGCTTTATGTGCTGTGGCATCTTTCGCTCCCATGACGCGGTCGAGCAATGCGCTCGGCGCCCCGTTGCTCAACTCTTCGTAGCGCCAGCCGATGCCCGCCTGCTCCGGGGTAAGGCCGAAATTCTCTTTCAGCAGTTCCTCCAGCCGGTGCAAGTATCCCAGCACGCCTTTCTCCCCGGTGAGCGGCATCAACTTCACCAGCACCACCCGGTCGTTGCGCTGAGTCAACCAGCGCACGTCCACGCCGCGTTCCGCCCGTTGAAGGTGCAAAACGATGTCTTGCGTATCGGGCCGCGGCGCAAACGTGAGCGCGAGCAGGCTGGTTGAAATGTCGAAGCGCTTGCTCATGTGCGCCAGGCGCTCCAGCTCGAGCGCGAACTCACCCGGACACTCGGGATGCACGCGCAGCAAGGCTTGCGTTACGCTCGCTTTGCGAACACCGTCGGCGTAGTAGCCCAACAGCGCGCCCAGCACGTGCAAGGTCTCGTTGTTCAGATTCAGAAACGCCATGCGCTCGATCACCAGCACGCCGAGCAAGACGCCGTCGCTCGCGGTCAACGGGGCCACCACCAAGTACTTGCTGGTCGATTCCTCGACCAAGTGTGCCTGCACGTGAGTGATGGCACCGCTGTCGCGGCAGAATTTGTACAAAGCATCCTCCGTGTCCAGCTCGCTGCACTGGCCGATCGAGGCGATCAGTTGCGGAGCGCCGTGCTCGCCAGAAATCGCAAACAGACCGCCCGCCTCGATTTGGCAAAACTGGGTCACGATGTTGAGAAAGTCTTGCGCCGAGCGCGCTAGCGTCGTCTCGCCGTCACCTTCGGCGTCGTCCCCGCGCAGGCGGCTCAGCGCGTCGCGCAGAGTGATCGGTCGGCTGATGAGATTCTGCTCGAGCCTGTCGTGCGAGAGATTGAGCGCGATCGAGAGCCAGCGGATCATGGGACGCTCCCTTCGCGCAGAGCGTAG
>CAZILI010000076.1:2010-2942 GCA_964539965.1 uncultured Burkholderiales bacterium
AGGCCGGTTGACTGGCCGACAAACCAAGCCGCTACGACCGTCACCGTCGAGACGACGCCGGCGATGACGCCGTAGCGCAGTGCCACCAGGGTCGGTCCGAACCACACCCATGGAAAACTCCCGCGTGCGAACAGCGGATCGCTTGGCTGGACCAAGAAACCCGCCGCCACCGTCAGTGCGCTGATAGCAAGGGTCTCGAGCCACTGCTGTGTGATCTCGGCCTTGCCTTCGCGCTCGCGTCTGGGCGACGTCATCGGTGTGGGCTCGAATCTACCCTGCGCTGTTTGGACTAGCTAAAGCGCACACCGCCGAGCAGTTGCTTGACGACTTTCTGGGCGACGGCCGACACTGCTTCCCGGCTCCAGCCGGTCTTGGCGCCCACCGCGCTCCATACCACGCTGTCGGTTTGCAGGTCGATGATCTGCAGCGCCACACCGGCCGCCGGCTCGCCGTCGACACCCACCTTGTAGCGCCACTCTTCCACCGAGCCGGTGATGCCGTAGCGGTAGCCTTGCGCCTTCGCCCACTTGATCGCCTCCTCTACCGCTTTGCGCTCGGCCGGCTCGAACAAAGTCTCGTTGTTCATGCCGGCGGGATAGCGCTGCAGCCGCCCGATGCCCATGGCGCGCAATTGGCCTTCCGTGATCGCCTCGATCCGTAGGCCGGCCTGCGGCGTCTCGGTGAAGTTCAATATCGGAAGCAGCGCCCACTTGGCTCCGCGATCCAAGGTTTGCGGATTGGCATGGTCGTAAATCGCGCAGCCGCTGGCGGCCAAGGCAAGCAGCATCCAAGCCCAGACGCTCGTTAGGTAAGACTTCATGGCGTACTCTCCTATCAAAGTAGTTACTCGAGATGCTAAAAGTTGTATTGATACGTGATGCCCAACGCCTTGACCTTGTCCTTCGCCCCGTTAAGGTCTTGGCCGAAGTTCA
>CAZILI010000076.1:2975-3388 GCA_964539965.1 uncultured Burkholderiales bacterium
GATTTGCAGCCGATCGCCGCCGACGACACTACCGGCCAGCCCGATCGAGGTGCTGTAGCCGGCCCCGGCGACGTTGTTGTAGGACGCATAGGCCGAGGCAAACGGACGCAGTGCACGCGAATAGTTGTCGCGCACGCTCTCGCCCACGCCGACCCCGACGCTCATTTGGGCGGAATTCTTGGGCAGGAAGAAGCTGACCTCAGGCGAGGCGTTGTCCGGCACCAGGCCGGCGAGGCTCGCGTCCAGCTCGCCGTCGTGGCGGTAGCGTTGCACGAGCGAGCCGACCCGCAGAGCCAGGTCGGGGTATTCGCTGCGCAAGCGATGTCCTGCCTCTAAATAGAGTTGCTGCCCGCTGCCTAGACCATGCCGCTCCTGGCTGTAATAGCGGTTGTAGGAGGCATCGGCGTACAGAT
>CAZILI010000076.1:3398-11995 GCA_964539965.1 uncultured Burkholderiales bacterium
CGAGCGACCGGCCCGAATGGACACGCTACACGAACACCCAGGCCAACCCGGCCACGTCCTTGGCTCCCGCGACCTTCAATCCGATCGACTCTTCCGCGGCTTGGTTGCGTCCCAATCTAGGGGTAAGCGACACGCCTTGAGTCAAGTCGAAGCGGTGGCTCACGCTCGCGAGCGTCATGTCCCCCACGGCGTTGCGTCGGCCCAGGCGCACGGTCGTCTGGCCGCCGTCGCGGTTGGCTTCGAGCTTGAGTTCGAGCTCTTTTTCGCCGGCCGGTAGGTTCTTAATCACGCTGTCGTTGCGTGCCGACTGGCGTCGCGTGAGGCCGATGACGCTCATGCGCGTGTTGTGTGGCGTCGGCTGGCTGTAGGCGAGCGAGTAGTCCTGGAACGACACCGCGCCCTGCCGCGTCCAGTCGCTGGAAGCTGTCACGCTCGTCGCAAGCGGCAAGGTGGTGTCGACCACTTGTGCGTGCAAATTATCGTCGTGCGGATTGCGCGACAGCGCGTCGAATGCGTATTCGCTCGCAAGCGCGGTGTAACCCAAGGTCTTCGCCGCCTCGATCTTGTCGAAGTCGCCGAGCGCTCGCTCTCGGTCGGTGAGCAGCTGTTTGAGCTTGTCGCGATCGCCCGATTGCAATGCGAGCGCAACCTGTGCGTACAGTGGCGCGCGCATGTCGTGCGCGTAGCGGGTCCACAGCCAGGCGCGGGCGAGATCGTGACTTTCGTTGCTGAACGCCCACGCCAGAGCAAGTTCGTTGACCACCGCCTGCTCTGCCCCACTCATCTCGGCAGCGTCTTTCAACAGCAAGGCGATCACGTCGTGCGCCGGGTCGCCGGGCGCTTGACGCAGCACCGAGCGCGCATAATCGAATAGCGCTCTGCGGCTGGCCGGCGTGTGGGGCGTGAGCTTCTCCAGAGAAGGTCGCACCACCGCCCAAGCCTGATACCGTACGCGCAGCGCAAGCTCCGGCGAGCCGGTTTGCTCTAGCGCATCGGCGTAGTTGAGCAGCCACAGATAGCTGTTGGGTTGCCGCTTCAAGAAAGCGAGATAGTGCGGCAAGGCGCGGCGCGGCTCGCCCAGCGCGAAATAGCCGGCGGCAAAGGCGCCCCGCACCGCGTCCGAACTGGCGGCCAACGGCGCCCATTCGATCAGATAGGTGCGCAGCTTCGCTTGCATGCGCTGATCGATCGTGAGCCAGAGGAGCGCGAGACGCGCGTCCAATGAGCTCGGCTCGAGTGATAGCGCGCGCTCCAAGTCTTGCAACGCAGCCTGGGGATGTCCCGCTTGCTGGTGATATTGCCCGCGCAGCATCAGAAAAGCGCGGTTGCCCTCGAACGCCGCCGTCTGTTCCGGCGAGAGTTCCGCCAAACTCCCTTTGACCGCCTGCCACCGCATGGCTTGCACGCGCAAAGACAAGGCGGTCATGAAATGCGTCGCGCGCCCGCTGCGCCGCCATTCGTCCTGCGCCAACGCCGCCGCCTCGATGGGATCGCGCACTTCCAGCAGTTGCACGAGGCGATCGAACGTCTCCGCTTCGTGCGGCAGCGTGCGCGAGAGCTGTCGGTAGGCGGTAAGCGCCGTATCTTCATCGCGCAGGCTCCAGGCGGCCTTGGCGAGCGCGTGCCAATAAACCCTGTCGCCCTCTTCGGCCAACGGCTGCGCGGCGCGCAACACCTGATAGGCCTGTTCCGCGCGGCCGAGCGCGGACAGCGCTAGGAACTGCTTGCGCGCAACCTCTGTGTCGACGCCGTACATGTCGACGATGCGTTGATACTCTGCTGCCGCGGCTTGGTCGCGACCGAGGCGCTCGAGCAAGCTGGCCCGCGACGTTGCGTGAATCTTGCGCGCGTTGCGCCGCTCGAGCACATCGAGCGTTTCCAGGGCGCGGTCCGCTTCGCCGGCCCGCTCCGCGATCAATATGAACTTGACCAGTTCCTCGTCGGTAAGGTCGCGCTCGCGGGCGATCGCCTGCCACGCCCATACCGCGGCCTCGTCGTCGTTGGTCGCGATCGCCAGCCTCTGCACCGCCTGCAAGGCTTGTTGGTCGCCGTTCGTCTGGTGCAGTCGCATCCATTGGCCGAGCGCGAGGCTGGGCTTGCCGGCCCATTCCGCCACTTGCGCATAGCGCGCGCGCCACTCTAAGTCTTGCGGACGCTGCAGGCTCGCCGCATAGGCCAGCGTGAGCGCCTTCTCCAGCTTGCCGCTGCCGGCATAGACCTGGAAAGCGAGCAGATATAGGTCGGCGTCGAACGCGGCCATCTCCGGCGCGAGTCGGGGCAATTCGGACTGCATGTCGGCGTCCGCCTTCGGCGCTTGCCATTTCGGATCGGCTAGCGCGAGCAAGCGATCCACGTAGCCTTCGGCAGCCGCTGTCTTGTCGGCCGCGCGCGCCAGGCGAATCATGTTTTGCAGCGTCGCAACATCGTCGATCAATGCTCCCAGATGCGCTTGCCCTTCGCTCCAAGCCTCGAGCACGAGATTGCCGGCTTGCAGGGCGGTCACCCCGGCCCAAAACTGCTCTCGCTGCTGCGCGCGCTCCGGTGCAACGCTCTGCGCGAGGAAACGCAAGCGCGCCGCTCCGCGATGGTCCGCACGCCAAGAAGCGAACTGTGCTGCCTTCGCATACCAATCAAGCGCGCCTTCGGGCTCCAGTTCCGCCAAGCGTTCGAAGAAAGGTTCGGCTTCACGCGTCTTGCCGGCCGCCTGCGCGATCTCGACCACGGCGCGCAATGCGAGAGGGTCCTCGCGCAGAGCACGGCCACCCTCCAACGCAGCCGACCATGCTTCGGGCAGAAGGTTGCCGGACTGCAGCGTCTTCAAGCCCGAGATGAAATGCTCGCGCGCAAGCTCGCGCGTCGGCGCCTCGCTTTGCGCGGTGAAGTAGCGTTGCGCCGCGCCGCGATAGTCGCCCCCGCCGAGCGCAAGCCGTGCGGCTTGCGCATGCCAACCGTGCGCCGCCTCACCGCCTTGCAGCGCCATGCGGTCGAAGATCTCGATCGCCAAGGACGGATTGCCTTGCGCGATGGCCTTGTCGGCAAGAAATTTCAGTTCGGTCTCGGTCCAGGGCGCATCGAGCATCTCGGCGAGCCTGCGGTTCAGCCGCTCGAGGCCTTCCCGCCGCGCGGGGCTGCCCTCGTCCGCGGCGTAGACCTCTTGCTCCATTCGCCGGAAAGCGTCGAGCAGTTCGGCCGTCGACGGCAAGGGCGTAATTCGCACCCCCGGTTCGGCGTCGTTCGCGGCGAGCCATTGGCGATCGACCGACGTACCGGGACCCAGCATGGCCCACCACGTCTTGCGGCCTCGGTCTTCCGAGGGAGGGACCGCACTCGCCTGAGAGACATCCTCGCCATCGCGCGGCCGGTCTCGCCCCGCTCCCTCCGGCAACGCGCCCCCTTCACGCCGCTCCGGTTCCACCGCAATCGGGGCAAAGAAGGGAACGACTTCCGGCACCCTTATCGGCGGCGCGGACGGCGATCGCGAGTCGTCCAGATTGATCGCTTGCGCGCGCGCGGCCTCCGGCGACGCCAGCGGAACCGCGATCGGCACAGTGAACTCAAGAACTTTCGGCACCACGACCGTCGGTGCAGTGACGGCGCGAGTTGAGGCGACCGCCCGCGTCGAGTGTCGCACAGGTAGCGCCGCATGCCGATTGCGCCGGCGGCTAGACAACAGGCGTTGCGAGCCCTTCGCGTGTGTGGGTTCGCGCTTGACAGTCGGCGCCTGCGCTCTAACCGCGGCAGCGCGCTTGGCGCTGTATGTCTTCAATACGGCAGGCTTGGACAACGCGGTGCGATGCGTCGCCCGCCGAGCCGCGCTCGAAGTTCGCGCCACCGGTTGCGCAGCCTGCCGCTCGACCTCGCCCCCCGAATGCGACGCAGCAGATGTGCCGGCTTGACGGCGCAAGGTCTCGAGGTACGCCGCGACCTCGCGATCGTTACCAAATTCTTCGCCGCGCTTGATCGCTTCGGCATAGGCGTCGCCCGGAAGATTTCCCGACTGCAGACTGCGCACGGCGGCGAGAAAATACTCGCGCCTCGCTTCCGTTGTCACCGCTTCGCTTTGCGCGGCAAAGTAGGCCGCGGCGGCACGCTGATACTCCCCGATCGACAAGGCGATTTGCCCCGCTTGGGCAAGGCGCAAGGGCGCACGCGCGGAGCGCTGCGCGCCGGCGCGCTCGTACATTGCGATCGCCAGCGGCGCGTCCTCAAGGGCGAGCGCCTTCTCCGCGAACTTGGCCAAGGTCTGCGGCGACCACGGCTCGTCGAGAATTTGCGCCAGCCTTTCATGTGCGGCTTTCACCGCACGCGCCCGCTCCGGACTGTCAGGCTTCTCGGCGTACACTTCCTTCTCGTAGATGTCGAGCTCGAGCAGTCGCGCCTGATCGCGCACGCTTTGGTCAGCGTGAGCGTATAGCGGGCGCAGAAGATCGCGTGCCGAGCGCAGGTAACCGCCCTCGATCATGGTGTGCAGCAGCGCAATGCGCAGGCCGGCGTCGTCCGGATCGGTCTTCAACAACGCCTTGCCGTAGGTCACGGTCAGCAGATCGTGCCCGGCCGTGCTGGACAGTTGCCGCACCAAGGTCCGATGCGGGAAGATGGCAATCAACACGCCGAGGGTCATCGCCGCGAACGCAGCGATGGCGGCGGGCGTAAACAACCGCTCGCGCGTGCGCTTCCTAGTGCGGGCAGCGTACGACCAATCGCTCGACGACATGATCATCCAATCGGAATCGTTGCTCGCCCTCGTCGGCTCGCTGCGGCGAGAGCGGCTTGCCGTCGGCCGCGACCTCGCAGCCGTCCGCGCCGGCGAGCGCGAACTCCACCGGTACATGACCGCGCAGAGCAAAGCTCACGCCGCGCTCGTCGCGCCGCCAGCCGCTGACGACGGCGTTCGCCTGGGTCAGCCGCGGCGACGCGCTCGCCTGCGCCGACAAAGCGATGATGGTCTCCTCCTCGCCGCTCAGGTGAACATAGCGCCCCGCCGCGTGGTCGCGCCAACCGATTACGCCTTGGCTGGCGCGCAGATCGGGATAGCCCGCGCTCTGTTCTATGCGCATTTGTCTCAAGTGGCGCGGGCCGCGCACGCGCCAGCCGTCCTCGTCCAGGGCGACCACCACGCGGTTGAAGTCGAGCACCTTCTCGATGTACTCGGAGGCGTACACGGGCATAGTGGGCTGCGCCAAGGCCCAGTCGTAGACCTTCTTCAGCGCCTTCAGTCCCGCCAGCTTGCTCGCCGCGTAAGTGTGGTAGTAGATGTTGATCGGCTTTAAGCGCCGCGGCAGCTCGGTCAACTCGAACGTCTCGATGACCCGCTCGTAGCCGGAAAACGGTCCGGTCCACAGATTCGTGTAGACGTTCTCGTTTTGATTCGGCGCGTACACTTGGTAGAACTCGCCTTTCTGCAAGCCCAGCGGCGCTACCAAGGTGAGGGTATTCTGCGAGCGCGTGATCGTGGTGTCTCCCCCATTCATGTTGCCCACGCCGGCACGCGCCGCCTCGGCCAGCGCTTCCTCGTCAGGATCGGTGTCGCCGCTCCACAGAAAGACCTTGCTCTTCTTGCCGGCAGGCGCAAGCCGGCTGTCGATGTAATCGATCGAGCCCGCTATTTCGGTGCGTGCGTCGTAGGTGTAACCGGAAATGCCCAGGTTGTATTGACCGCTGTCGGCGCCGCTACCCACTTGCCGCCACCTGAACGGATGCGAGTAGCTGTGGCTCGCAAGTTCGACATGCGGCAAGGCAAACATCGAGCGTGCCGTGTTCTCGAGTTCCGCCGAGAACTGAGGATATAAGCCGTTGGCGGCCGTCTCGCCCTGAATCACTGACATGGTGGTAGGGACGCGATAGCGCTGCAGGATCTCTCGCAGCAGCACGTCGGAGGCGAACGGCGTGCGCGGCATCCACGCGCGATTGGCGAAGCCGTCACCGTCAACGTGCACCATCAACAGCCGGCGGCCGTTCTCGGTAGTGGTGTCGGGCACGGGCATGCTCGGCAGCTTGAGGGCTTCGGCAAGGAAGGCGAACGGATCGATCACCCAGTGTTCGTGCGCGCCGCTGATCCAATCGACGGCGGCGTAGGGCATCAATGCGTAGCCCCCCCAGGGCGTATAGGCGACGGCCTCCATCTGCTTGCCGCTCTCGCCTTGCAAACGCAACAGCGCTCGAGCACCGTCTGCTTTGACGGGCATGAAGCGCCGCTTGTCGATGATCGGCTGAATTTCATAGCCGACCGGCGGACTGCGCTCGACCACGCGCGGCGGAGTGGACTCGGCCTGCGTCACTTCGGCGTGGATGCCGAGCGCATCGACCAGGCCGTCGCCCGGCGGCAGGCCGAACGAGTCGAACATGGCGATGCGTACACCTTCGCCTGCCTGCTTACCCAACCAACGCAACCGCGCGCTGCCCTGGATGTCGGCGTGGAACCAAGTCACCACGCCGGCATAGCGGCCGACCAGCGGATACTCCGGCAGTCCCCGTCTGATATCTCGATACTCGGCGACGTAGCCCAAGTAGTTGAGCGGCATGGTCGCCAAGCGATGAATGCTGGCGCTCACGAGATTGGGGTCTTGCTCGCTGTCGTACAGCATCAAGACTTTGCGCGGCATGACCTCAATGGCACCGACACCGAGTTGATCGAGCTCCGCGCTCGTCACCCAAGGTATGAATCCGAGCGCCTTGATCTGATTCGCGGTGCGGCGCGCGCGCGCCCGCTCACCGATCCTGACGTAGTCAATTACGATGACGGGCAGACCGTAGTGCGTCTTGGCCGCGGTCAACTCGCGCACCAGCGACTCGCGCTCGCCGGGTGTGACCTCCACGTAGCGGCCGCTGCGCTGGTCCCAGCCGTCGAACAGCGATTCGGCGGCGATGGCATAGGCATGCTTGCCGACCGCAGGCAGGATCTCGAAGCCGCGATTGAAAATAAGCTTGGCATTGGGATAGCGGGACTTGGTAAGCTCGATCACCCGCGCGAGCCCCTGCTCTTGAGCGCGCCGCTGAGCCGGTGTCGTGGCCACCAGCCGGAAAGAGTCCAGCGCGTCGAAGAAGAACCCGCGGTAGCCGCGTTGCCACAGCGGGGCTATCACGCGCTCTAGAAAGAACTCGGGCCACTCGGGCGCGGCTTGGTCGACGATGCGGGAGTGCCAGATCGGATTCTCGCCGATCAGCCAGCCGGCCGGCAGGTCACGCACGTAGGCGCGGCTGGGGTGGACTTCCCCTACGCTCACGTACGCGAATAACTCGCTATGCGTGGAATTGAACGTCTTGGGATCGGCCTCCGAAAGCGGATCGACGACCGCAATGTCGAAGGCGCGCAACTCGTCCGCCGGCAGTGACTTGCCGTAGAAGAATGCCACGTTCGGCCCCGCAAGGGCGCCTTGCGCGGTGATCAGGCAGACGAGGAGCAGCAGGCGAATCACGCGCGCGCTTCAGCGGCCAAGTGCTGCTGCAGGGCGCGTAGGCCCGCGAGCAAGTCGGTCTGCGGAACGAAGCCGAGCATGTCGATCAAGGTGTCGACGCGGGTCGCCGAACGCGGAATATCGCCGCTGCGAGCCGGCTGCAGCACGACCTCGAGCTCGCGTCCGACGCAAAGCTTCAGCACCTCGATCAGATCCAGGAGCGTGCCGCTCTTGCCGGTGGCGACGTTGCACACGCCGCTGCGCTCGGCAAACAGCGCCCGGCGGTTAGCTTCCGCTACGTCTTTCACATACACGAAATCGCGCGTCTGCTGGCCGTCACCAAACACCGTGAGCGGTTTGCCTTGCTGAATGAAATCGAAAAACTTGCTGATGACGCCGGCGTACGGCGACTTCGGATCCTGCCGTGGCCCGTACACGTTGAAGTACCGCAGGCCGAGCGACGGCGCGCCGTACAGCTCGCGATACAAGGCCGCGTATTGATCGTTGACCGACTTCTCCAGACCATAGGGCGAGAGCGGCAACACGCGAGAGCGCTCGCTCAGAGGAATCGACTCCGGCAGGCCGTAGACCGCCGCGCTCGAGGCGTACACGAAGCGGCGCACGTTGGCTTGGCGCGCGGCCTCGAGCACGGTGAGGAAGCCGCCGATATTGACCGCGTTAGACTCGACGGGCCGCTCCACGGACTGTTGCACCGACACTTGGGCGGCGAGGTGCAACACCCGATCCACGCCGCGCATGGCAGCCGTCATCGCGGCCGCGTCCCGGATGTCCTCGTGCAGCACTTCCAGCCCAGCGTCCTCGGGCAGATTCTCGCGCTTTCCGCTGGAGAAGTTATCCAGCACCCGCACGCGCAGCCCGGCGGCGAGCAAGGCCTCCACCGTGTGCGAGCCGATGAACCCCGCCCCACCCGTGACTAAAATCGTTTCCGCCATCGTCACCTCTGTTCCCAGTTCGTCAAAACTTACGGATCGAGCGCGCAGGACGCATCGACCCCACTTTGAGTAGCGGATGAATCTTATGCGCTCAAGGACTTACGCAAAGGAGGGAAATGGCCGGAGAAAGCCGGTCTGTTCATTCCTGCCCCCCGCCGCAGCGGGGTCGAGCCTGCGGGCGGCACCGCTTTTGGCGGGCAATTGCCGCCCGGGCCGCAAGAGTTCCGCGTGGCGGCCACCCCGGCCGGTG
>CAZILI010000077.1:0-11924 GCA_964539965.1 uncultured Burkholderiales bacterium
GTACAGTGACTGCTAGATGTCCAGGCGCTCGGCCACCGCCTCGCTGATCACGTCGCAATCGCCGAGCCAGGCGAGGTGCTGCTCGTAGTTGGCGGGCGTGATATGCCCGAGCCGCTCGGCGACCGCAATAGGACTCGGCTCGAGCTTCTTCAGCGCATCGATCGCCTTGAGCACGTTGGCGTTGGGGTCGCCCTCCTTCGCGGGAAGCTCGAACAGCAGGGCCGGCACGCTGGCGTTGACGAGATGCGCGGCGATCTGCGCGCCCATCACGCCGGCGCCCAGCACCGCGACCTTGCGTACGCGGAGGTTGTGAGTGTTCACGGTGAATAGCCTCTAGCCGAAGCCTGCGGCGCGCATAGCAGCGCGCCGCAGGGCTCAGAAGAAAGAATCAGAATCGAAAGTTGAACTGCACGCCCAAGATGTCGACGCTGGAATCGTAGTCGCCGCGCAAGGTGGTGCGCAGCCGGGGATCAGCCTCTTCACTGGTCTTGTTGAGCTTCGCGCCGCCGACGAATACGTGCGTGTAGCCCACATCGAGACCGGCGTGCGGGGTGAACTGGTAGTTGAACCCAAGGGCCACCCATGTGCGCTCCGCGTCGGGGATGCGGGGTGTCAGGAACTCGTCCGAAGCGGCTTGCTGGTCGTAGGCGAGCCCCGCGCGCAGGGTCCACTTTTCACTCGGCTTGAACGTCGCGCCGATCGCGAATTTGAATGTGTCGTCCCAGTTCTCCGGCGTCACCGAATCCGGCAGCCCACCGTCGAATTTCACGCGCAATTCCTTGAACGAACTCCAGTGCGTCCAGGAAATGTCGCCCATGACGGCCCAGCGATCGTCGATCTGGGTGTGAAAACCGATCGAAGCAAAGTCCGGCAGCTCGACCTCGGCCTTCGCGCCTTGGCTGCGGAAGGTGTTGTTAAAGGCGGCGGCGACACCTTGGGTGACGGCCCCGGGCAGGGGAACCGTAACCAGAGAGCCCCCGGGTCCCACCGGCAGTAACGCCGACGTGACGTTTGGCGCTTCGAACTTGGCGTCGCCGTCGATCTTCACCTTGATCTTGGACCGGTAGCTCACGCCGAGCTTGGTGGCATCCCCCAGCTTGAACATAGCGCCCAAATTGAAGCCGTACGCCACGGCGTCGCCCGATACTTCGGACTTGCCGTCCGCCTGCTGCGACAGAGCGCCTGCCGGAATGCTCCCGCTACCCAGCGCCGGCAAGGCCGCACCGAAGTTGAGCTTGCTGGTGAGTTCCGCATCGGCCTTGAGAATGTCCAAACCCACGCCGATCGCCACGCGCTCGCCGATCGGGAAGGAAACCGAAGGATTCAACGTGACAGTTTGCAGTTCCGACTTGATCGCCTGATAGCGTCCGACCCAATCGGCATCGTACTCGGTCTTGAGGCCGAATTGAGCGCTCAAGCCGACTCCGATCGCGATGCCGTTGGCGAATCGGTAGGCGTAGTAGAGGTTGGGCAACGCAGAGAGCTCGCCGGCGTCTCCGCCACTGCCGCCGCGCAGCGCAGCGCCAGACGCGGTAGTCGAACCTTGATTGTTGAACTCGGCGTTGGGCTCGAGTAGTTGCACGCCGGCCGAGATGAAGTTGCTGTGATTCTTCAGAAAACTCATGCCGGCCGGATTCCAGAACACCGTGCTGGCGTCCTCGGCGGCGGCCGACCCTGCGAAGGCGGTGCCCAGGCCGCTGACTCCCTGTTCGAACAACTGAAAACCGGCGCCCTGCGCATTGGTCACCGCCACCGTCCCTGCCAATCCTAACCACAGCCAACGCACGTCTCGTCTTGTCATCGCGCTTCCCTCCGTTAGTAGGATCGTGAAACAAACCCTTCACTGCTGCGGGATCACCCTCGGCTGTCGATTTTCATCGAGCGCCACGAATGTAAGCTGTGCTTGCGTCACTTTGATGCAGTCATAGGCACCGTCGCTGAGTCGTTCTGCATATACCTCGACGTCGACCGTAATAGAAGTTCGCCCTACCTTCGCCACGTCGGCGTAAAAGCTCACCAGATCGCCGACAAACACCGGTTCGCGAAACTCGAACGAATTGACCGCCCGCGTGGCGACCCTGCCCTTGGCGCGCTGTATGGCCGGCACGCTGGCGGCGATGTCGACTTGCGCCATGATCCAGCCGCCGAAGATGCTGCCGAGCGAGTTGGTGTCGCGCGGCAAGGTCACGACGCGCAGGGTCGGCTGCTTGTCCGGCAAGGGTACGCGGTTCACCGCCCGTGTCCCTTGTACAAAGCGGCGACGTCGGCTGAGAAATGCTCCATGATGCGCGCCCGCTTCATCTTCATGGTCGGGGTGAGGAAGCCATTATCCACCGTCCAGGGCGTGAGGGTAGCGGCCACCTTGCGAATCTGCGCGTAGCCGGGAAATCCGGACAAGCGCTTGCCGATGCGATCGAGCAGGAGTTGCTGCGCGGTCTCGCTCTTGAGCGCTTCGGCATCGGCGCCGACTCCGGCCGCGGCAGCGGCTTTCTTCCATTGATCGGGATTGAGTGACACCAGCGCGGTAAGATAAGGCCGCCCCTCGCCCAGCACCATGACTTGCTCAAACAACGGGTCGCCGGTGATCGCCAGCTCCATGTCCACCGGCGGCACTTTCTCGCCGTTGGCGAGCACGATGATTTCCTTGAGCCGGCCGGTGATATGAATGCGCCCGTGCTCGTCTATGCGCGCTTGATCGCCGGTATTGAGCCATCCCTCGTCGTTCAACACCGCCTTGGTCGCCTCCGGATTGCGCCAGTAGCCCATCATCACCTGCGGCCCCCGCGCGAGCAAGGCCTGATTCTCGCCGATCTTCAGTTCGGTGCCGGGCACGGCGGGCCCTACGCTGGCCGGCTCGTTGTCGTTCATGCGGTTCACCGCCAATACCGGGCTGGTCTCGGTCAGGCCGTAGCCTTGCAGAATGGGCAGTCCGAGGCCGATAAAGGTCTTGGAGATCTCCGGCGCCAACGCTGCGCCGCCACTGATGGCGGTACGCACCCTTCCACCAAGCCGCGCCATGATTTTGGAGGCCACCAGCTTGTTGAGGATCGGCCAGAGCAAGAATGACAACCGCCACGGCGCGCGCCCTTGTTGGTGCTCGAAGCGCGCCCAACCGACCTGGGTAGCAAGCTCGAACAGTTTGCGCTTGAGCGACGAGCCCGATTGCAGGCTCTCTTGAATGCGCCCGTACACGCGCTCGTAGATGCGTGGCACCGAGATGAGCATGGTCGGACGGTGCTGGACTAGATCTTCAGCGAGTTGCTGCACCGAGCGCGCGTACACCACGCTCGCGCCGGCCATCATGGTGAGATAGTAGCCCGCCATGCGCTCCAACATGTGCGACAGCGGGAGAAAGGACAGAAACGAGTCGTCCTGCTTGACGTTGAAAGTCTGCAGACCCGCCCAGCAGTTGGACAAGATGTTCTGGTGCGACAGCATCACCCCCTTGGGTTTACCGGTCGTGCCGGAGGTGTACACGATGGTCGCGAGACTTTTCGGATCGACCGGCTCGACGATGAATTCCCCCGCCGACCGCGGCAGCCACTCGTTGACGTGGACCACGCGCGGTTCGGAGCGGTCGTCGATGCGGCGTAAGCTTACGAAGCGACGCACATTCGGGAGCTCGCCAATCACGGTCTTCAGGCGCACCCATTGTTCATCGCCCTCGAATACCAAGACCTTGGAATCCGAGTCATTGAGAATGTACGCCCCGTTCTCTGCGCGGTCTTCGACGTACAGCGGGACCACGACCAGCCCCAAGCCCATCGCAGCTTGGTCGAACACCGGCCACTCCCGGCAACCCCGCAGCATGATCGCCACCCGATCGCCGGTGACTAGCCCCTCTCGCTTGAGCGCCGCCTGCCAGCGCGCGGCCAGACGAGCGGTCTCCCCCCAAGTGGTGTCGCGCCAGGCTTGCGTGTCGGAGTCGAAATCGCGGTAGGCCAAGCGCTCCGGGCTACGCCGCGCGCGCTCGCGCAGCAACCCCGCAAGTGTCCCGGCAACCTCGGGCGAAATGAGATCAACGGAACCAGCGGTCATGAGGCTTCTCCCTACTGTTCTTGATTATGATTGGCGCAGCTTCCCACGAGTGGACGTAGCCTACCACCGGCGCGCGTTTCCTCATAGTCCAAGCGCCGCGGTGCCGGCGGCCGCGTCCGATTCGCGCAGGCCAATTTCGAAAGACTTAACAGCACTACACTAACGCGCCGCCGATAGCCTGACGGGCTCACTCCATTGCAGGCTCGCCGAGCGGCCGAAGTCCTGTGGAAAATCGTCGACCTTGATGACCTCCCGGTTGAGCGCTTTGGCGCGCGCCAACACTTCCAAGTCGGCCGCGCTGATCAGCCCGAGATCCAACGCCTGCTTAGCCTGCTCCTCGCTTGACTTGCCGTCGATCGCTCCGGCCTTGCGGGCGTTGCGGATCTTCGTCTGCACCTCTTCGGCCGCGATGGCGGCGCGCAAGGCGAACTCCAGACGGCCGACCACGTCGTCCTCTTTGTTGGGCAAGTACATGCCCAGAGTGAGGCGGTCGCGCACCGCCGAAGGCTCGAGCAGCAAACGCGCGACGTTGTGCCCCATTTCGTCGCTCGGCGCAATCAGGGTAAGGCCCTTGGGAAACACGAGACGGCGCATGAACGCGGCGACCCAGCGATTGGGAAAATTCGCCAGCACGCCGTTCAGCGCGATCTGGATACGAAAGAAAGCGTCGTGCAATGCCCACAGCAGCAACGGCAGGTCCTCCTGTCGTCGCCCCTCGTCTTCGTAGCGTTTGAGCGCCGCCGAGGAGAGGTACAGGTAGCTCAACACATCGCCCAATCGGGCGGACAGCTTCTCGCGCCGCTTGAGTTGGCCGCCGAGCACCACCATCGCCACGTCGGACAACAGACCGAACGCCGCCGCAAAGCGGTTCATCTGCTGATAGTAGCGGGCGAGTTCGCGCGCGCCCGGCACCGACATGCCGCGCCCGCCGGACAAACCGAGCACCAACGAGCGCGCCGCGTTGGCGAGCGTGAACTGAACGTGGCCCCACAGCGCATCGTCGAACGCCACCGAAGCTATCTCCTGATCGGGCTCCTGCGCGGCGGCGATTTCCTTGAGCACGAACGGATGGCAGCGAATCGCGCCTTGACCGAAGATGATCATGCTGCGGGTCAAGATGTTGGCACCCTCGACCGTGATGGCGATGGGAACCATCTGATAGGCGCGCCCCAAATAGTTGTTCGGGCCGAGACAAATTCCCTTGCCGCCGTGCACGTCCATGGCGTCGTTGATCACGTCGCGCATGCGCTCCGTGCAGTGGTATTTGACGATCGCGGAAGGCACGGCGGGCCGCTCGCCCAAGTCGACCGCGCCCGCCGTCATGACGCGCGCGGCGTCCATCATGTAGGCGTGCCCACCGATGCGTGCGAGCGCTTCTTCCACTCCCTCGAACTTGCCGATCGGCGTGTTGAATTGCGTGCGTACGCGAGCGTACGCGCCGGTGGCGCGCGCGCACAGCTTGGCCGCCGCCACCGACTGTGCGGGCAGTGAAATCGACCGGCCCGCCGCCAGACACTCCATCAACATGCGCCAACCCTGCCCGATGCGCGCTTGGCCGCCGATCACCCACTGCATGGGGATGAACACGTCTTTGCCGGAGTTCGGTCCGTTCTGAAACGCCCCGTTCAACGGCAGATGGCGGCGTCCGATGTTGACGCCCGGCGTGTCGGTCGGGATCAGCGCCAACGTGATGCCGATAGCCTCTTCATCGCCGAGCAGATGCTGCGGGTCATACAGCTTGAAGGCGAGCCCTAGCAGAGTGGCCACGGGGCCTAAGGTGATGTAGCGCTTGTCCCAAGTGACACGCATGCCGAGCACGTCTTTTTGTCCCTGCCAATCCTGCCGGCAGACGATGCCGTAGTCGGGAATTGCTCCCGCATCCGAGCCGGCTTCCGGACTGGTAAGCGCAAAGCAGGGAATCTCCAAGCCCTTCGCTAGCCGCGGCAAATAGTGATTTTTCTGCTCTTCGGTGCCGTAGTGCAGCAGAAGCTCAGCCGGCCCGAGCGAATTCGGCACCATGACGCTGACCGCGGCGGTGCCGCTGCGCGAGGACACTTTCATCACCACTTCGGAATGAGCGCGCGCCGAGAACTCCAGTCCGCCGTACTTTCTGGGGATGATCATCCCCAGAAAGCCTTTTTCGCGTATGAAGCGCCACACCTCGGCGGGCAAGTCGTACAGCTCATGAGTGATCTTCCAGTCGTCGAGCATCGCGCACAGCGCCTCGACCGGCCCGTCTAGGTAAGCTTGCTCTTCCGCACTCAACGTCGGCTTCGGGTAGGCGAGCAACTTGTTCCAATCCGGCCGACCGCTCAATAGTTCACCGTCCCACCAAACCGTGCCGGCTTCGAGCGCCTCCGGTTCGGTCTGGGATACTTGCGGGAGGATCTTCTTATACCAAGCGAAGATCGGGTCGCTGAGGAATTTCCGTCGCCAAGGCAAATAGGTCAACAGCGCGGCCATCGCGAAAAACGCGAGCAGCGCTAACGTGCCGATCACTCCGGGCAGCACGCCGACCATGATGCCGAGCGCGATCAACAAGCCGACCCCCAAGGTCCAAACCCATCCGGGCGCGCGCGCGAAACTCAAGGCGATGAGCGCCCCCAAACCGACGACGACCGCGACAAGCCAAATCATGGGTGCTCCTGGGAGGATGGGCTGGCGGGTTCGCTCGCGGGCGCTTTGAGTCCCGGGACGATAAAAGCGATCAGCCGGCGCATCACCGCGGTCTGATCGCTTGCATCCGACAGCGAGCAATTGGTGAACAGCTCGAGGGCATCGGTGCCGGCCATGGTGTAGGAGATGGCGCCGAAGGTGAATTGCATGCGCCAGATCAGCTCCTCGCGCGGCAGGTGCGGCAACGCCTGGGCAAGCGCCGCCATGAAGCGGCTGGCGACTTCCGCGTAGTGCTTCTGCAGCACTTGACGCACGAGCTCTGTGGGTTCGGTGAAAGCGCGACCGAGCAAACATAAGAAAACCGCGCCGCCCTTGCTCGGGTCCTCGCACAACTTGAGCATGGTCCCGATGTACACCTCCAATATTTGCTCCACTTCGAGCGGCCGCCCACCGGCGCGTAGCAGGAGGGCGTTCAACGCCGTCACGCGCCCACTGTTGAGCGGCACTAGGCGACGCGCCATCACCGCTTCGACCAGCGCGTCTTTCGACCCGAAGTGGTAGTTCACGGAGGCGAGATTCACGTCGGCGCGCGAGGTGATCATGCGCAACGACGTGGCGGCGAAGCCGTGCTCCATGAACAGGCGCTCGGCTACATCAAGGATGCGAAGCTTCGTCTCCGCTGCTTGTCGCGCGGTTCTGAATCGGGGGTCAGGGATCTGGTCCATGGGCGGGATAGGACAACAAATGGATCAAACGTTTGAAAACTTATCAACTTTCCCTTGCGAAGTCAAGACGGCGGCCCGCGCGCCTACGGCGCATAGTGCACCCCGCCAAACCGGGTGTAAACCTTTGTGTGCAAGCGATGCGCGGGCGATTGCTACTGCTACGATCGCCCTTCCTTCGATTTCCGAGCTGGGGCCGCACTCTCGTGTTGAGCTTACTGTCGCGACAGGAATTCATGCGAAACCGCTGGGCGTGGTTGGCGCTGGCGGCGACCCTCTCGGCAACTCTGTTGCTCTGGTACACCCTGCGGGAACACACGCTAGAGGCCGCGCGCGACAAGCTAGAGCGCGAAGCCGGGCTCGCCAGCGCGAGCCTGGAAGCGAATCTCAGCGCCCATGAGCAATTCCTGCGCGGCCTGGCGGCACTCGCCGCGGTCGCGCCGGCTAGGCGCGAGCCTGCATCCTGGCATGGGCTCACGCGTACCCTGCAAAGCAAAGCCGTCGCTGCCGACCTTAGCCTGTTCGGCTACGCCGAGGCCGCGCTCGCCGCCGCAGCCGCGCCCGGGGGAGCTACCGACGAGGGCATAACGATCGCCTTCTCTTCCGCCGCCGGCACGGCATCGGTGCAGCGCCTGTTCGCCGAAAATCCTGGGCTACGGCGAACGCTGGCGCGGGCCGTTCAATCGACACAATTGGGCGTGATCGCGGTGCCGCGCGCTCAAGCATCAGAGGGCGCACAGGCCGAGATCTTACTGACCGTTCCGGCGCTCGCTTCGGATGGGGTACGCGGTATCGCCTTCGCGACGATCGATGCCGCGCGCCTATCGCGGGCCGCGCTCGCCGGGGTCGAGGCGGACGCGCTCGGCGTGCAACTATCCGATCGCGACAGCGACGGCATGGACACCGTGCTATACGAACGCGTCTTGCCGCAAACCCAGATGCAATTGGTCAGCAGCCGCGCGCTCACGCTGGGGGGACACACTCTTACCGTTCAACTCGCTCGCGGGCCGCTCGAGGGCAACTTGCCGCTCGGATCGCTGCTCGCCGGCACGCTCGCTAGCCTCCTTCTGTTCGCCGGAATACGCGCCGTGTCTTCGCAGCGGTGCGTGGCCGAACTCGAGCGACAACGCTTCCTGCGCGACATGCAGGAGAGCGAAGAGCGCTACCGCCACCTGGCGCACCATGACGCGCTGACGGGACTGCCGAATCGGACCTTCTTGCAGGAACACGTTGCCGCCGTGTTGGCCCGCGCACGCCGGCAGCAGACGACGGCCGCGCTGCTGTTTATCGATCTGGACCGTTTCAAGAACATCAACGACACGCTCGGCCACGACACGGGTGATCAGATCCTCAAGCTCGCGGCCCGTCGCATCGAGTCCAGCGTGCGCGCGGAGGACTTGGTTGCGCGCGTGGGCGCCGACGAATTCGTCGTCGTGATCGCCGATCTCAAGGGCTCCGCCGACGCGGCCACCGTGGCGCGTCACATCCTGAAAAACTTGGGGCGGCCGTGCGTGTTCAGCGGACACGAATTGCTGGTAACGCCGAGTATCGGCATCAGCGTCAGCCCGCAAGACGGCGAAGATCTCGACGCGCTACTGAAGAACGCCCACACGGCGATGTACGCCGCCAAGTCCCACGGCCGCAACAACAGCCGTTTCTTTTCCGCCGTCAACGCCGACGCCGGCGCGAGCCGGCGACTCGCGCTCGAGGCCGCACTGCACCATGCGCTGGAGCGCGCGGAGTTCGAGTTGTACTACCAGCCGCAAGTCGAGCTGTGGAGCGGCAAGGTCGTGGCGGTGGAGGCGCTGCTGCGCTGGAAGCACCCGGAGCGCGGCATCGTCTCCCCGGGCGAGTTCATTCCGATCGCGGAAGAGACCGGGCTCATCGTGCCGATCGGCGAATGGGTGCTGGGCGAGGCGTGCCGCCAGTTGGCGGCGTGGAAGGCCAAAGGCTTACCGCCGATGCGCCTGGCGGTAAACATCTCTGCGCGCCAGTTGAAGGAGCCCGATATTGCTCTTATGGTGGCGCAGATCCTCGGGCGCACCGGCGTGGCCGCACCTGCGCTCGAACTGGAGCTTACCGAGACTGGCTTGCTGCAGGATACTCAAGCCGCCATCGCGGCCTTGCGACAGTTCAAGGAAATCGGCGTGCAGGTGGTCATGGACGACTTTGGCACCGGGTATTCGAGCCTGAGTTATCTGCGCGGCTTTCCCATCGACAAGATCAAGATCGACCGAACCTTCGTGCGCGACATCACGGTCGATCCCAATGACGCGGCCCTGGTGCGCGCCCTCATCGACCTGGCCCACAGCTTGGGCATGCGAATAGCCGCCGAAGGCGTGGAAAGCGCCGAGCAACTCGAATTCCTTCGTCGCCACCGCAGCGACGAAGCGCAAGGCTACGTGCTTGCCAAGCCCTTGCCCGCAAACGAGCTCGAAAAACTCATCGCCACTTGGAAGCGTCCCGCCAACTGGACCACCGCTTTGCCCGCGCTCTCGGCGGTCGGCTGAACCGAGCTCGCCGCGCGAGCCCCGAGGAAAGATCGGCTAGCCCAAAAACTCCCGCACCAGTTGGTTGAACTTGGTCGGGTTCTCCATGAACATGAAGTGGCTGCCGCCTTCGTCTTCCTTGAAGATCTCGGCGCGTGCGCCCTTGATTTGCTGCGCCACCCAAAGCTGTGACTTCGGGTTGAAGAAACTCTTCTCGCCTCCGACCACCAAAGTCGGCTTGTTGATGCGCGGGAGGATGTCGCGCCAGTCTTGTGTGCAGTGATTGAGCAGCAGGTCGGCCGCGTACTGGCGCGGCATTTTCAAGTTTTCTTTGATCACCCACTCCAGCTCCGCACCGGGAAACGCCTTGGTAAAAAAGCCGCCGCGAATGAACTGCTCGGTCGCTTGCTGCCCTTCGGCGCCGCCGATCGAAGCCACCGTGTCGTATAGGGTCTTGGCGTCGAACAGCGCACCCGCCTCAGCTTTCTGCTCGTCGCTCCACCCCGCTCGCGCCGTCACCGTGGGCGCCTGGTCGATCAGCACGACCTTCGAGATTCGGTCGCCGTTGAACATGTCCCAATAGCTCCAAATCACCGAGCAGCCCATGGAATGGCCCATCAGCACGACGTTCTCCAGGTCTTCGTAGTAGATCGTGGAGCGCACGTCGGCCGCCAAGCGCTGAATGCGGTAACCGTGCTTGGGCTTGTCCGATTCGCCGTGCCCGCGCATGTCCAAGGCGATGCAGCGGTACTTGTCGGACAGACCGTTCAACTGATGCTTGTACATGGCGGCCGTCTGCGACCAGCCCGGAATCATGATGATGGGAGTGCCCTTGCCGGCCTCGATGAAATGCAAATCCGTACCGTCGTCAACGGTGACCTTGCCTTCCTTCTTTGCCACCTCCTTGGCATCGCTTGGCGGTTGCGCTTCTTTCTTGTCCTCCGTCGGCGTCGCGGATTCGCCTTCTTGCTTGTCTTGCGCCAAGGCAGCCAGCGGCACGAGCGCGGCCGCCGCGGCGATGCCCAACTTGAGTAGCTCTCGGCGTTGCGCCTCGAGTCGATCCATGGATGTTCTCCTCGCTTGTCGTTAGACGGAACGTTTGACTTGGCCGCTGCGCGACGGCTCGGGCTCGGCGTCGGCGTTGTGCAAGCGGGCACGGAAACCCGCCGCCTCGAGGTTAGACAAGACCTGTTGGATATGTTCCCAGCCGCGCGTTTCGAGCACGAAGTCGACTTCCGCGGTCTGCAGCGGAAGATTGGTGAACGCGCGCTGATGATGCACTTCTTCGATGTTGGCGTTCGCTTCCGCCAGGCAAGCGGTCACCTTGGCGAGCGCGCCCGGCAAGTCACGCAACTCGACCTGAATCTGCGCGAGCCGCCCGGATCGGACCATGCCCCGCTCGATGATGTCGGCCAGCATGAGCGGGTCGATGTTGCCGCCGCACAACACCAGGCCGACGCGTCTGGCGCGAAAACGCTCGCGATGGCGCAGCAACGCGGCAAGGCCGGCTGCACCGGCCCCCTCGACCACCGACTTCTCGATTTCCAGCAGACTGACGATAGCCTCCTCGATGTCGCCTTCGTCCACCAGCAGCACCTCGCGCACCAGAGCCCGCACGATGGGCAGGGTCTTGCTACCGGGCCGCTTCACCGCTATCCCTTCGGCGATGGTAGTCGCGCCGAATTCGGCCCGCTCTCCGCGCAAGGCGCAATACATGGACGGAAAACGCATGGTCTGCACACCGACGATTTCGATGGCCGGTCGCAGCGCCTTGGCGGCCACCGCGATGCCGGCGATCAGCCCACCGCCGCCGATCGGTATCATCAAAACGTCCAGATCGGGCGCTTCGCGCAGCATCTCCAGCGCGATCGTGCCCTGCCCCGCGATGATGGCGTCGTCGTCGTAAGGGTGCACGACGGTCAGGGCGCGCGCGCGCGCCAACTCTTGCGCGTGCGCGTTCGCCTCGTCGAAATTCTCGCCGTGCAGCACGACCTCCGCGCCGTGGTGACGGGTTTGCTCGATCTTCACGTGAGGCGTGTAGCGCGGCATGACGATCACC
>CAZILI010000078.1:0-11858 GCA_964539965.1 uncultured Burkholderiales bacterium
AAGCCTACCACTGCGCCGTTGCGGCGAAAGAGCTTGTATTGGGCGTAACGATCAGCCGGCGCTTGATTCTCTTGCGGCATGGCAACAGATTGGACGACACCCAAGCGAGAAGATTCCGTGGCAACGCGCATGTAAAGCTCCTCGAATAGTTATAGAAGTCCCGTTAAATCAAGCTCTTCCCCTGGGGCTGAGCACAGATTGTGCACAGGCTGTGAACGGACTTTCCCACAAGATATTGTGGTTTCCTCCCCCAAGGACAACAAATGGTATGGGTCGGAGCGATCGCTGTCAATCAAAAAAATTCTTCTCTTGCCGAGGGGCGAATCATGCGGCCCGCCTCCCACGAGGTCGATCTACCTGGTAGGGGTATATAAGATAAATCCTTTACTGCAAGCGACAAACAGAAGTATACCCAATAGGGTATAGAGAGAACGACAAGCCGGTTGACAAGTGACTCAAGGTCATTTATCGTCTAACTGACTCGTAGTCATCTAAGCTCATGCCAGCCCGAACACGCGCCATGGACGCGCAAGAGAAAGAGCAGCGCCGCCACGCCATCCTCGATGCCGCCGAGCGCTTACTGCTTCTGTATCCGGATCGCGTCGCGAGTATGGACGAAGTCGCGGCCGACGCGGGGCTTGCCAAGGGCACGGTGTATCTGTACTTCGGCAGCAAGGAAGAGCTGCTGCTCGCCGTACACGAGCGCCACATCGAGGCCTTCTTCGACGCCCTCGAGGTACTGCTCGCGCGCGAGGCGCCGGTCAGCATCGACGATACGATTGCGCTCACGCGCAAGCACATGGTCGAGGTGCGAGGTTTCCTACCTCTCGCCAGCCGCTGCTTCGGGCTGATGGAGAAGAGCATCCCGCCGCAGGCGGCGTTGGCCTTCAAAGTGCGCATAGCCAATTGGCTGCAGCGCGCGGCCGTCGGCGTCGAGCGCCACTTCCCGGCGCTTGCACCGGGCGACGGCGTTACCTTGCTCATGCATAGCTATGCGCTCATCATCGGCCTGTGGCAGATGCTGCACCCGATTCCGGCCCTGGCGCAGATGTTCGATCGCCCCGAACTCGCTCTCATCCAGCGCGATTACGCCGCGGAACTCGATAGCGCGCTGCGCGCCTTATGGGCGGGGCGCATACGTGATACCGCCACAACGCAAACCGCAACAGTCTAGTTATCTGTCATCGGAGACTCGCCATGCCTCGACTCGCCCTTGCCGCCGTCCTCGCCGTCGCCAGCCTCGCCGGCTGCGCCAAGCACGCCGCTGAACCCGCGCCAGTGCGCCCGGTCGTGACCTACCGGGTAGCGCTCGGTGCAACGCAACTGCAAGCCGCCTACTCCGGCGAAGTGCGCGCGCGGCACGAAGCTGATCTGGGTTTCCGCGTCGGCGGCAAAGTGGTCTCGCGCCACGTCGACGTCGGCGCGGTCGTAGCCAAGGGCACGCTCATCGCCAAGCTCGATCCGTCCGACGCGCGGCTCGCCGCCGAGGCGGCGCAATCGCAAGTCGCGGCCGCGGAAACCGAATACAACTATGCCCGCGCCGAACACGACCGGTACGAGCGATTGTTGGCGCAAAATTTCGTCGGCCGATCGGTGTACGACGCCAAGCTGTCCGCCCTCAAGGCGGCGCAAGCGCGCCTGGCGCAAGCGCGCTCGAATTACGCGGTGAGCCGCAATCAGTCCGACTACACCACGCTTACCGCCGACCAAGACGGCGTGGTCACTGCCGTCAGCGCCGAGGCGGGACAGGTGGTCGCGGCCGGCCAGCCCGTTGTGCGAGTGGCGCGTCTGGAGGAAAGAGAGGTCGCCATCAGCGTGCCGGAGTCGCGTCTGCCCGCGCTGACCGGCGCCGACAGCATCACGGTGGAATTATTCGCCGCGCCCGGCAAGCGCTATGTGGGGAAGGTGCGCGAAGTCGCGCCCAACGCCGACCCCGCCACGCGCACCTTCGGCGTGCGCGTGGCCGTTGCCGATGCCGACGCGCAGGTGCGGCTCGGCATGACGGCGAATGTGACGCTCGCGGGCGACCGGCGAAAGGTCGCACTGCTACCGCTGGCGGCGATCTACAGTCACGACTCGAAGGCCCAGGTCTGGGTGGTCGATCCGCAAAGCGGCAAGGTCAACTTGCGCGCCGTGCAGGTTGCCGCGTACCGCGAGGACGGCGTCACCGTCACGCAGGGCGTGAGCGAGGGTGAACTGGTGGTCGCTGCCGGCGTGCACAGCCTCAATCCGGGCCAAGTGGTGCGCGTGAGCGAGGAGGTTCACCTGCAGGCGAGCCAATCGTGAAGGGCTTCAATCTCTCGCAGTGGGCGCTCGAGCACCGCGCCCTGGTGCTCTACATCATGCTCGCCCTGGGCGTGATCGGCGTACTGTCGTATCGCCAGCTCGGCCAATCGGAAGATCCGCCGTTCACGTTCAAACTGATGGTGGTGCGCACGCTTTGGCCGGGCGCGACCGCGCGCGAAGTCGAGCTGCAGATCACCGACCGGCTCGAGAAGAAGCTGCAAGAGACGCCACACCTGGATGCGCTGCGCAGCTACTCAAAGCCGGGCGAGTCACAGATCTTCGTATTGCTCAAGGACTCGACCTTGCCGAAAGACGTGCCCGATGCCTTCTATCAAGTGCGCAAGAAGGTGGGCGACATTCACCTCAGCTTGCCGCAAGGTGTGGTCGGGCCGTTCTTCAACGACGAGTTCGGCGACACCTTGGGCAACATCTACGCGCTTACCGGCGACGGCTACAGCTACGCGCAACTCAAGCTCCAGGCGGATCGAATTCGGCAGGAACTGCTGCGTGTGGCCGATGTCGCCAAGGTCGAGATCCTCGGCGACCAGGACGAGAAGATCTACGTCGAGCTGTCGAACGCGAAGCTCGCCAATCTGGGGTTGGACGCGCGCACGATCGCGTCGATTTTGCAGCAACAGAACGCCATGGCGCCGGCCGCGGCGTTCGAGACCCGCAGCGACAAGATCTTCTTGCGCACCAGCGGCGAGTTCGACGGGGTGGACAACATCCGCGACATCTCGATTCGGGCCAACGATCGCTTGTTCCGCTTGGGCGACATCGCCAACATTTACCGCGGCTATGTCGATCCGCCCGCGCCCAAATTCCGCTTCATGGGCGAAGACAGCGTCGGCCTCGGGGTTGCCATGGTCAAGGGCGGCGACATCATCGAACTCGGGCGCAATCTCGACCGGGCGGTCTCGCGCATTCAATCTAGTCTGCCGGTGGGGCTGGAGATGCATCCCGTCGCCAGCATGCCTCGTTCGGTGGCGCGCTCGGTCAACGAGTTCGTGCGTACCCTCGCCGAGGCGGTGGTGATCGTGCTGGCGGTGAGTTTCTTCAGCCTCGGACTGCGCACCGGCTTGGTGGTCGCGTTTTCGATTCCGCTCGTGCTGGCGATGACGTTCTTCTTTATGTACTTGTTCGACATCGGCCTGCACAAGATTTCGCTGGGCGCGCTGATTCTCGCGCTCGGCTTGCTGGTCGACGACGCGATCATCGCGGTGGAGATGATGGCACGCAAGATGGAAGAAGGCTTCGACCGCGTCAAGGCGGCGAGCTTCGCCTACACCAGCACGGCTTTCCCGATGCTGACCGGCACCCTGGTAACGGCGGCCGGCTTCTTGCCGATCGCCACCGCCCGCTCGAGCACGGGCGAGTACACGCGCTCGATCTTTCAAGTCACCGTGATCGCGTTGCTCATCTCCTGGTTTGCGGCGGTGGTGTTCATTCCTTATCTCGGCTACAAGCTGTTGCCGGATCTGCACAAGGGCGGCGATTCGTTCTTGGTGCGCGCGATCGCCCGGCTGCGCGGGCGCAAGGCCGCGACCGTGGCGCACGCGCACGACGCGAACGCGGTGTATCAGAAACCGTTCTACTTGGCGTTTCGCCGCCTCGTCCAGTGGTGTGTTACCTATCGCAAGACGGTGATCCTGATCACCCTGCTGGCCTTCGTCGGCTCGGTCGCCGGCTTCGGTCTAGTGCAGCAGCAGTTCTTCCCCGACTCGACGCGTCCGGAGTTGCTGATCGATCTGCGGCTGCCGCAAGGGGCGTCCTTCGCGGCGACCGAGGCGGAAGTCAGGCGGCTGGAGGCGGTGCTCAAGAAAGAGGCCGGCATCGAGAATTTCGTCAGCTACGTGGGCACCGGCTCGCCGCGCTTCTATCTGCCGCTCGATCAGCAATTGCCCAACCTTAACTTCACGCAGTTCGTGGTCACCACGCGCGGTTTCGAGCAGCGCGAAGAACTGCGCACGCGGCTGATCGGCATGTTCAATAGCGATTTCCCCGGCGTGCGGGCCAACATCAGACGGCTGGAAAACGGCCCTCCGGTCGGCTTCCCGGTGCAGTTTCGCGTGTCGGGTGAAGACGTGGCAACGGTGCGCAAGTTCGCCGCGCAAGTGGCGGAGGTGATGCGGCAGAATCCGCATCTGAGCAACGTGCAGTTCGACTGGGACGAGATGTCGAAGGTGGTCAAGATCGACATCGATCAGAACAAGGCGCGCGTGCTCGGGGTAAGTTCGCAAGAGCTGTCGGAATTCTTGTACGGCACTCTCACGGGCTTCGGCGCGACCGCGCTGCGCGAGCGTGACAAACTGGTCGAAGTGCTGCTGCGCGCCTCGCCCAGCGAGCGCGCCTCGCTCTCCAAGCTCGAGGATCTGGAGGTCCGCACCCGCTCCGGCAAGAGCGTCGCCTTGGCGCAGTTCGGCAGCGTGTCGTACGGCTTTGAAGAGGGGATCATTTGGCGCCGCAACCTGTTGCCCACCATCACGGTGAGCGGCAACATCTACAGCAAGATCCAAGCCCCCGACGTGACGGCGCAAATCCTGCCCAAGCTCGAGCCGATCCGCGCACAGTTGCCGTTGGGCTACCGGTTGGAAACCGGCGGCGCGGTGGAAGAGAGCGCCAAGGGCGGCGCGTCGGTCGCCGCGGGCGTGCCCTTGTTCATTTTCGTCGTGCTCACCGTGCTCATGATTCAACTGCAAAGCTTCAGCCGCATGACCATGGTGGTGCTTACCGCACCGCTCGGCTTGATCGGCGTCACCTTGTTCTTGCTGGTGTTTAACGTGCCGTTCGGCTTTGTCGCCATGCTCGGCACGATCGCGCTGTCGGGCATGATCATGCGCAACTCCGTAATCTTGGTCGATCAAATCGAACAGGACATCCGCGCGGGGCATGCGGCGTGGGATGCGATCATCGATGCGACCGTGCGGCGCGCGCGGCCGATCATCCTGACGGCGGCGGCGGCGATCCTCGCCATGATTCCGCTCGTCTTGGAAAGCGACTTCTTCCGTCCCATGGCGGTGGCGATCATGGGCGGGCTGACGGTGGCGACCTTGTTGACCTTGCTGTTCTTGCCGGCGCTGTACGCGGCGTGGTTCAGGGTAAAGCGCGGCGAGCCGAGTCCGCGGCGCGAGCCGCCGCTTGATGCCGTTGCCGCGTGAAATCTCGAGAACGGAGGGGGTATCGCCGTATAGCCCGCATCGGGATGCGCCTCGCGTTACGGTACCCGGTCGGGTAGCTGCTCCGCGGCAAAGAAGCGTGGCCAATCGAAGCTGCGGCCAGGATCGGTTTTTCGCCCGGGCGCGATGTCGCTGTGCCCGACGATTTCTTGTACGGGGTAGGCTTCGCGCAGCCCTCTAGTGAGCCGTGCCAGCTGGCGATACTGCGCGTCGCTGAAGATCTGATCGTCGCAGCCTTCGAGTTCTATGCCGATGGAGAAGTCGTTGCAGCGCTCCCGCCCTCGCCAGCGCGATACGCCCGCGTGCCACGCACGCCTGGCGCAGGACACGAACTGAATCACCTCACCATCTCGGCGCACGAAGAAGTGCGCCGATACGCGCAGATCTTTGATGCCTTCGTAGTACGGATGCTGTTTCGGATCGAGTCGGTTGGTGAACAGCTCGATCACGCCGGGTCCGCCGAATTCGCCCGGCGGCAAACTGATGGCGTGGATCACGATCAGTTCGATCGCCGTCGCGCTGGGGCGCTCATCCCAATTGGGTGAGGGAAGATAGCGCGCACCGTCCGCAAGGCCGGCGGAGTCGATCGTGAAAGCGTCGGGTAGGGTCGGCGACTGCGCGTCGCGCGCCCGCTTGCCTTGCGCGCGCGCCGGCCGAGGTGTCCGCCCAGTGCTCGATCTGCGCGTAGTCAATCCTCGCTCCTCGAGCTCGGGCGTTTACTCTATCCCCAACCGCTCCATGCGATAGCGCAGCGCACGGAACGTGATGCCCAGCACTTTTGCGGCGGCTGTCTTGTTGAAGCGAGTCTTTTCCAGCGCCGCCATGATGGCTTCGCGCTCCAGCTTGTCGAGGTAGTCTTGCAGCGGCAGCTCGCCCGAGGCCGGGGCCGGCGCGGCGGGGGGCGCAGCGGCCGGCCCTGCGCCTGCCGATTCCACCGGCTCTGGGGCGGGGTGTTCCGACAAGTACAAATCGTTGCGGCGAATCACGGCGTCGTTGCACAGCGCGAGCGCGCGCTCCAGCACGTTCTCCAACTCGCGCACGTTGCCGGGAAAGTCGTAGCCCTTGAGCGCCTCCATCGCCTCATCGGCGATTTCCGGCACCGGCATTTCCATTTCTTTGGCCAGGCGATGTAGCAGCGCCGTGGCGATGAGCGGAACGTCGTCCGGCATCTCGCGCAGGCTCGGCATACGCAACTCGATCACGTTCAAGCGGTAGTACAAGTCCTGGCGAAACTGGCCGCTCTGCACTCGCTCGCCGAGGTTTTGGTGGGTGGCGCTGATGATGCGCACGATGACGTTTTCTTCTTGCGTTTCGCCGACGCGGCGAACTTTCTTCTCTTGGATGGCGCGTAGCAGCTTCACTTGCATCTGCAGCGGCAGGTCGGCTACCTCGTCCAAGAACAAGGTGCCGCCTTGCGCGGCTTGGAAGTAGCCTTCCTTGTCTTGCGTGGCGCCGGTAAAGGCGCCCTTCTTGTAGCCGAAGAACTCGCTCTCCATCAAATTCTCCGGAATGGCGCCGCAATTCACCGCGACGAACGGGCCGTCGGCGCGCGCGCTCTTGGCGTGGATTACGCGCGCGGCCACCTCTTTGCCGGTGCCCGATTCGCCCGTGATGTACACCGGCGCCTGGCTGCGCGCTAGGCGCTCGATCATGTCGCGCGCGTGGCGAATCTGTTTGGAATCGCCCACCAGATTCGGGCCGCTGTCCAAGCCCGGCGCGACCACCGCCGGCCGCTTCGCTTCGGGCGCGCCGCCCGGTTGCGGCAGTTTGAGCGCGACTTTCACCAAGTCGCGCAGCTGAGAAAGCGATACCGGCTTGGCGTGATAGTCGAAGGCGCCCGCCTTCAGCGCCGCGACCGCGTTTTCCGCGCTGCCGTGTGCGGTGATGACGGCGACCGGGAGCCCCGGCTTAGCCTTGGCGATGTGATTCAACAAGTCGAGTCCGGTGCCGTCCGGCAGCTGCATGTCGGTCAGGCACAGCGAGTATTGGTGCGCGCCCAAATTCTCGAAAGCAGATTTCACGTCGCCGGCCGAATCGACTTCCAGGCCCATACGGATCAGGGTCATCTCGAGCAGATCGCGGATATCCGCTTCGTCGTCCACCACCAAGACGCGACGTTCGATCATGGCGCACTCCGCAACATCACTCGAAAGTGAGCCCCCGGTGACACCTCGACGTAATCGAGCGCGCCGCCGTTGGCTTCACACAGTTCTCGCGCGATATATAAGCCCAGCCCCGTGCCCTGCGATTCGGTCGTGAAGAAAGGTTCGAACAACTGACCGACTTTATCGGCCGCGACACCCGGGCCGTCGTCCATGACGTCCAGTTGCAGCATACTCGGCATCGGCGACCGACTGAGACAAACTCGAATACTACCAGGTTGACACCGGCAATGGCGCAACGCATTGCGCATCAAATTCCACAGCACTTGGTGCAGATGATTGGGGTCGCAGTACAAGTCGGATTCGGCGTTCAGTTCCAAGGAAATGACCCCCGCTTCGGTCTTCTCCACCTGCTGGAATTCCTCCAAGAAGGCGCGCAGATAACTCGCACTTGCGATCGCTTCGGGCTTGGCGCGGTCGCGGCGATTGAGCTCCAATACGTCGCGCACCAGCCGGTCGAGCCGGCTCACGTTGTCGCGAATGATGCGCACCAGCTTGCGGCCGGTCTCGTCAATGCTCTCTTCCTGCAGCAGCTCGGCGGCGTGACTGATGGAGGCGAGCGGATTGCGAATTTCGTGCGCGATGCTGCCGGTAAGACGGCCGAGCGCAGCCAGCTTGATCTGGCGCGCTTGGATCTGTTCGCGGCTCAAGTCTTCGAGGAAGACGACCGTCCCCTGCAGCTCACTTTCGCCGATCGGCACGAAGCGCACGCGCATCTGCTTGATCGACACCGGCGAACGCATGATCATGAAACGGTTGGTGGGATTGGCGCGCCAGCCGGTCAGCCACTCGGCCAACTCGGGCGAGTACTCTTTCAGCGGCGGCGCGTCGGCGAGCGGCAGCGGGCCGAGCAGTTCGTCGGTGGCGGCGTTGCGCGTGCGGATGCGCGCCTGCTCGTCGACGACGATCACGCCGTCAGCCATATCGCGCAAAATGAGTTCGTTGACTTGCGCCAAGTTGGCGAGGTCGACCCCGCGCTGCGCCGCGAGCTGCTCGCTCTCGCGCGTGTACTGCGCCAGCTCGTGTGCGAGCCACGCGACCGCGAAGTAGCCGATGCTGAGCAGCGCCGTGTGCAGATACTCAGGCTTTTCGTCGACCGTGTGCACCAACTGCAGGGTCTCTTCGACTAGCACCGCCACCGTCGCGATGGCCGCGTAGAACAGCGCCAAGCGGCCGCGGCTGATCAAGCCGCCGGCGGCCAAGGTGACGAACAGCAATAGCCCCAACCCGCCGCGCACGCCGCCGCTCGCGTACACCATGGCCACCACCAGCACCATGTCGCTCACCACGGCAAAGCCCAGTTGAAGCTGGAAGGCGGGGCTGCGCAGCACGTTGCCGAGGATGCCGGCACCCGCTAGCACCACGCTCGCCGCGCAGGTCCAGAACAGCAGCGCTTGATTGCCCTGGACTATCTTTTCGAATGAGCTCGCGAGCGCCAGCAAGATGAGCGCCGCGACCAAGCGGTAGACGTTGAAGTACAGCAGCGAGCGCCAGTACGAATCGGGAAGTGTGTCGCCCTTGACCGGGCTCTGGCGCTGCCAGCTCATGCGCAAGCGGTCGATGCGCTGAGTGCGGGCTTCATCCCTTGTACTGCAAGCGATGCTCGTTGCTGCAGAAGTAGTTGCCTTTGGACAACATCGACTCGCTGCGCGGCAGATGCACGCCGCACTGCGCGCAGCGCACCATGTCCTCGTTGTTGCCCGTCATCGGCGGCGCGGGCTGCGCTCCGGGCTCGCTCGGCGTCTGATCGCGGCGCAAGTACGCCTTCACGACCACGTACACGACGAAGAAAACGATGACGAGAAGAAGTAGTTTGCCCACTGGCGGCACGCGTCGCGGCGACGTTTTGATGGCGCGATTCTATTACATTTCCGTTGCAGGTCCGGGCGCGCGACTCTGATATGATGCGCATGGAAGCTGGCCGGGCAGTCGCTGTGCACGCGTTGTGCATGGAGGTAAAGTCCGGGCTCCGTAGAGCAAGATGCCGGCTAACGGCCGGGCGCCGCGAGGCGACGGAAAGTGCAACAGAAAATATACCGCCCGTTTGCGGGATCGCTCCCGCCGCGGGTAAGGGTGAAATGGTGCGGTAAGAGCGCACCGCGCCGGCGGCGACGTCGGCGGCAAGGCAAACCCCATCTGGAGCAAGGCCAAATAGGGGAACGCTAAGCGCGGCTCGCGCAGTTCCCGGGTAGGCTGCTTGAACGGGGGGGCAACTCCCCGTCCAGAAGAATGACTGCCACGGGCTTAATCGCCTTGGACAGAACCCGGCTTATAGGCCAGCTTCCAATCAGTTTTCCTCCCTAGACCGCTATTTATTTATAATTCAACGTGTTATCGAGTTCTTATTCGATCAGACGTTGATTTAACCGGCTATCCCCCGTTGTTTCCTAAGTCTTTGTCGCGCCGGAAAATTTCGCGCTTTTCCGCTTGACCCTTCGAGTAATTGCTTGTAAAGTGGCGATCGGTAGTAAAAAGTGGGAGATTGTGGGGATTCCTGATGTTCCAGGGAGCGACAGCCCTCACCCTTGATGCCAAGGCGCGACTGGCCATCCCCGCCAAGCACCGCGAGTTGCTGAACGGTGACGCGGCGGGCCACTTGGTGCTGACCGGCCACCCCGACGGCTGCCTGTTGTTGTATCAGGCGAACGTGTACGACGGGGTACGCCAACGCGTGCTTGCGGTGGCGGACACCGACCAGCGCGTCTCGGCTTGGAAGCGCGCGCTGGTCGGCATGGCCGAGCCGGTCGAGCCCGACGCACAGGCACGCATTCTGGTCTCCCCCGTGCTGCGCACCTACGCCGGTATTGAGAAGCAAGTCATGCTGGTAGGGCAGGGCAATCGTTTCGAGCTGTGGAGCGAAGCGAGCTGGGCCAAGCAGCTCGAGCAGATACGCGCGCAAAGCGGACAACCCATGCCGCCTGGCATGGCGGATTTCACCCTGTGAGCCGGGATGTGCCGCACCGTCCGGTGCTACTGGAAGAAGCGCTCGCCGCGCTCGCGGTGAAGCCGCACGGCAGCTACTTGGACTGCACTTTCGGACGAGGCGGGCACAGCACGGCGATTCTGGCACGACTCGGCGCCGACGGCAGATTGACCGCGCTTGACCGCGACCTCGAGGCAATCGAGGCGGCGCAGCGCATCGACGACCGTCGCTTCTGCGTCTTGCATGCGAGCTTCGGCGCGTTGCGCCAGGCGCTGGCGAGCCGCGGCGTCGGTCATGTCGACGGCGTTCTCTTCGACCTCGGCGTGTCTTCGCCCCAACTGGATAACGACGAGCGCGGCTTCAGCTTTCGGCGCGAGGCGCCGCTAGACATGCGAATGGACCAAAGCCGCGGCCTCACCGCCGCGCAATGGCTGAACGAAGTCAACGAACAACAGCTAGCGGAGGTCATCAAGCAATATGGTGAAGAGCGGTTTGCTAAGCAGATTGCAAGAGCGATTGTTGCGGCAAGAAAGAACGTTCCACTCGCCACGACTGGCCAACTTGCCGCGCTCGTGGCGGGCGCCGTCAAAACGCGCGAGCGCGGCCAAGACCCGGCGACGCGCACGTTTCAAGCTATTCGGATTTTCATCAATCGGGAGCTTGAGGAGTTGGCGCTAGGCTTGGCGCAGGCGGTCGAACTGCTCACCCCGCTCGGCCGATTGGTGGTGATCAGTTTCCATTCTCTCGAGGATCGGATCGTCAAGCGCTTTCTCGGTGAGCGCGCGCGCCCGCCGCAGCCGCCAGCCCGCCTGCCGCTGCGCGCGGCGCAGTTGCCCAAACCGACGTTGCGCTTGGTGGGCAAGCCCACGCGCCCGAGCGCGGCCGAAGTGGCCGCCAATCCGCGCGCGCGCAGCGCGCTTATGCGCGTGGCCGAGAAACTGGAGGCCGCGTGACGCGCCTTAACTTGGCCTTACTCGCAATTCTGATCGCCTGTGCGCTAGGGGTCGTCACCTCTCAACATCACGCGCGCAAGCTGTTCTCTCAGCTGCAGCGCGAGCAGGCCCGCGCGCAGGAACTCGAGGTCGAGTGGGGCAAGCTGCAATTGGAGCAGCGTACCTGGGCAACCCACGCTCGCGTCGAAGATATCGCCAAGCGCACGCTCAATATGAGTCTGCCGGACAGCGCGCGCATTCGCGTCATCAGCGTGGCGCCGCCGCAGTTGGCGCAGCGAGCGCCATGAACTACGCCCAACGCACGCCCGCGCTGCGCTTGCGGCTGGAGGGCTGGCGCGCGCGACTGATGCTGGTGATG
>CAZILI010000079.1:0-11783 GCA_964539965.1 uncultured Burkholderiales bacterium
AAGAAGAAATCGAATTTCTAAGAAAGCTCAGATTTGCCGGCAAACGGCCCACGGCTCTCTACTACTATCGGGAACTGCAAAACCTGCGGGATCCGCTGCACTTTCGCAATACCTCGCATGCTAGATCTAAAGGCGATTCGCAATTCGCTATCACGCGGGCGCGGACTCCTGAAGCGCTACGCTAGCCCCGGCTAGCGGGCGCGGGCGGCTTTCACGAATTCGAGCGAGGCCTGAAACAATTGGAGATCCTTCTCATACTCCGCCGCCTCGGCACGGTCGATCTGTATCCACTCTCTCGAGTTTGTCGTTCCGGCGGGCTGAAACGAAACAACGTTGTCTCTCGAGAACCGGAGTTCGGTCGCCGTAACGGCGGGCAGCCGCAGGCCGATGCCGTTGCCGCAGATGCAGGCGAACATCTTGTCGCTCACGAAGTAGGCGTCGAGGCCGCTGATTTTTCGTGCGCTGGCACCGGGGAGTTTGAGAAGTAGCGCGTCGATCTGCGCCTTTCGCGCGGACTTGAGGGTATCGGGATTCAAGAAGCATTCTCCTGGGTTGTCGTGACAAACGCCTAGTATGCGCCGCATTTGCTGGATGCGGTCACTTCTTTGGACCTTCTTCCAGTGGAACCAATCGCGAAGGCAACGATGTCGGTAACCAGGCGCACGAAGAAGAAGTTCCGACGCCTCTTGCGATCCGTCGCTGCGCCCCAATGTGCATGCAATCGATCTCGCTTTGGGATCATCGCTGCGTATCGCCTCTTCTTCGGTGCCGCTTCCGGTTCCCCCATCGCCCAGGTAGATGCCTAGCGCAACCCTGCGCCGGGTGACAAGATTCGAAAGGGCACTATGTCGACCGGTACCGTCAAATTTTTCAACCCCGAAAAGGGATTCGGCTTCATCCAACCAGAGGATGGGTCGAAGGACGTATTCGTACACATCTCCGCCGTGGAGCGCGCTGGACTCGGCAGCATTGCAGAGAACGATAAGCTATCGTTCGATGTGGAGAAGGCCAATAACGGCAAGTCCGCTGCGGTCAATCTGAAAAGAGCCTGATAGGCGCGCGCAGCGCGGCAACCACGATAGCCGCCGTCATCCTAAACGGCGGTGACCTGAGATGACGGTCTTTCCACGTTCTCTCGATTCCCGGCATTCGAGAGCGTCTGCTCGCGTCGATTCTCGAGAGCAGCTTACGTACTGAGCTGCGTGCTACTGCGCAGCCCCTCGGACACCAGCCAGCGATCGATAAGGTCGAAGGCCCATTGCACCAGCAATGCGAGGATCGCGGCGGGCACGGCGCCGGCGAGCAGCGTGGCGTTGTCGTTCAACGCCAGGCCCTGCGCGATACGCTCGCCATAGCCGCCCGCGCCGATGAAGGCCGCAATCGTCGCGGTGCCGACGTTGATCACGGCTGAGGTCTTGATGCCGGCGAGCACGGTCGGCATCGCCAGCGGCAATTCGATGCGCCGCAAACGCGCGGCCTCGCTCAGGCCCAGCGCGCGGGCCGAGTCTTGGAGGCTCTGCGGAATCTGGCTGATGCCGACATAGGTATTGCGCACGACGGGCAGCAGCGCATACAAGAACAGGGCCGCCAGCGCCGGCACGGCGCCGATGCGGTTGAACACTGGGATCAAGAAAGCGAATAGCGCGAGCGCCGGGATGGTCTGCACCACGCCGGTCGCCGCCAAGATGAAGCGCGCCAAGCCTGCGCGGCGCGCTGCCGAGATCCCGAGCGGAACACCGATCGCCACCGCCGCGGCAAGCGAGACGAACACGAGCGTTAAGTGCTGCCGAGTCAAGCGCCACAGATCAGGCCCGAGCAAGCGCGTCCAAAAGCCTTGTGCCACGGTGCGCGTCGGCGTCGTTACTTGTCCGGAACGCGTTGCCAGAAACTCGCGCGCGACTTGCGCGAAGTCCTTGCCGGCAAGCTCGGCTTGGGCGTTGAGATAAATCATCTGCCGGTCGTCGATCGCGCCTTGCAGGCGCTCGAGCGCGGCCCAGCTCTTGGGCGCGCGCTGGCGCAGCTCGAGGCGATACAACAGCACCGCGTCGTAGATCGGAAAGTAGCGCTTGTCGTCTTCCAGCACGCGCAGTTTGAATTTCTCGATCTTGGCATCGGTCGAGTAGATGTCGATCACGTCGATCTGCCCGCTGCCTATCGCCTCATAGGCGAGTCCGTGCTCGATGCCCTGCGGGGTCGCAAACGGCAGCGCGTAAGTGCGCTTCAGGCCTTCCCACCCGTCGGCGCGGCCGATGAACTCCTGCGACAGGCCGAGCCTGAGATCAGCGTGTGGGGCGAGTTGGGAGAGCCGGCGCACGCCGAGTTTCTCCGCGTGGTCCGCGCGCAGGGCGAGCGCGTAGGTATTGTTGAAGCCGAGCGGCACCGCCACCCCTAGGCCCATCGGCGCGAGCTGGCGATTCATGGCGGCCAGATCGGAAGGGGTGGTGTTCTTAAGTATCTCCTGGTCGAGCGTGCCGCTGTATTCGGCGTAGAGGTCTATTGCGCCGCTCTTGAGCGCGTTGAACACGATCGCCGTGTTGCCCAGTCCCGGCTGGTGGCTCGCCTGCGCTTCACCGGCCGTGGCGACGGTCTGCGCGATGATCTCGCCGAGGATGTAGGATTCGGTGAAGCGCTTGGAGCCCACGCGCACTTGCTCGGCTGCGCCCGCGGCCAGGCACGCCGTCGCTGCAGCGAGCAAGGCCACGACGTGAAGCTGGCGCAAGACGCTCTGTCGCGCTGCCATGCTATAGGCGCGCCCGCTGCGCGCGAATGAACTCGGTGACGTAGGCGTCGGCCGGCCGGTGCAGCAGCGCCTCCAGCGGGCCGCGCTGCACGACCTGGCCGTCGCGCAGCAGCACGATCTCGTGGCCGAAGAACGCCGCCTCGTTCATGTCGTGGGTCACCAAGACGACGGTCTTGGCAAGACGATCGAAGATCTCTTTCAACTCCACTTGCATGGCCGCGCGAGTCATCGGGTCGAGCGCGCCCAGCGGCTCGTCGAGCAACAAGATCGGCGGGTCGAGCAGCAGCGCGCGCATGAGCGCCACGCGCTGACGCTCGCCGCCGGACAGCATGTGCGGATACTTGGCGAGCAGGTCGAATTCCAGACGCGTCAGCGCGGCCAGCTCGCGGATGCGTTCGCGCAGCTCGGCCGCCCGTCGCCCGAGATGGCGCCCAAGCAAGGCCGCGTTGTCGTAGGCGCTCAAGTGCGGGAACAAGCCGCCGTCCTGAATCACATAGCCGATGCGATGGCGCAGCCGCTCGACATTGCCCGCGCCCAAGGTTTCGCCGTTCACCCACACGCTGCCGGAGTCGGGTGCAACCAAACCGATCACGATGCGCAGCAGTGTCGACTTACCGCAGCCGCTCGGGCCGATCAGCACCGTGGTTTGGGTCGCGGCGAAATCGAGCGTGGTCGGCGCCAGCGCCACCTTGCCCGAGTACGCTTTGGATACGGCTACGACTCGAAGCATACAAGTATTCGCAAAGGCGAGCGGCGGGCCGACGCGATTGCCGTCAGCGCGTTGCCGCTGATTCCTTAATGGTGATGCGCCACAGCGTGCGCGCATCCTCGGGGTCGGTGAGGGTCGCCGAATGCAATAGCGACGGATTGTCCCAAATTACCAAGTCGCCGACACCGTATTTCAACCGCAGCTGATACTTGGCTTGTGTGGCGTGCGCCGCGAGCTCGCGCAGCAAACCGAGGGCCTCGTCTTGCGGCATGCCCTCGATGCCGATCGAGGTGCCCGTGATCGCATACAGCGCCTTCCGTCCGGTCACCGGATGGGCGCGCACGATCGGATGCTTGACCGGAGTGAGCTTGGCGCGCTGTGCTTGGGTGAGCGTCTCTGCGGAGGTCCGCGAGGCGAGGTCGCGATCGTCGCGATTGCCATAGACATGCAGGCCGACGAGCGGATCGATGCGCCGCTTTAGCGTCTCGGGCAGATCGTCGTAGGCGGCACGCATGTTGGCGTACAACGTGTCCCCGCCCACGCGCGGCACCTGGATCGAGTACAGGGTCGTCGCTTTCGCCGGCTCGGCGAGATAGGAATAGTCGGTGTGCCAGTACGTGCCGCCATCGGCGAGCCCGATCGGCTTGCCGTCGCGCTTGACGTTGGAGAGCAGCAAAATCTCCGCAAAGCGCGGATGCCGAAACTGGTCGATGATATGTGGCTCGGGCCGGCCGAAGCGGCGCGCGAAGGCGATGAATTGCTCCTCGCTAAGCCGCTGCGCGCGAAACACCAAGACTTGGGCGCGATACAGCGCCTGCTCGATTTCGGCGAAATCGCGCTCGCCCGGCGGCTGAGAAAGATCTATCGCTTGCGTCTGCAGGCCAAAACCGTCGGTCAGTTTATCGAATGGGATCATGTGTGCCTCACTCATCGCCTCGCGCATCTCGCTGGCCCGCCATGCGCCGCGCCGATAGGGTGGGTTTCGCTGGTCGCACCCCTATACTGTTGGGGGTAGCTCTATTGAATCGCTTTGTGTAAGCGCTCTTGAAGATGATACTCCCCATATGGCGCGAATCGCCCCAATCCTTCGCTGGCGGAGCGAGGATTTCGAGGGGTAGGGTCATTTGACGAAATCGGGTACCCACCACTTTGGCAGCGCGAGAAATAATTCTGGCGCCGTGATGATGAGCAGCAACACAGCGAGCATGGGCAGCAGCATGATCATTACGTCCTTCATCACCGCGCCGAGGCGAATGTTGCCGATCGCGCACGAGATGAGCAGGCACAGTCCGTAGGGCGGAGTCACCAAGCCGAACGCGAGCGAGACGATGCCGATCAGCGCGAAGTGGATGGGATGCATACCGGCGGCTGTGGCGATCGGCGCGAGAATCGTGCCGACGATGATGATAGCGGGAATCGCATCCAAGAAGCATCCCACCAGCAAAAACACGCCCGCGATCAACAGGCCGGTGCCCGTCAGGCCCAACTGCCATGATGTCACCGCGGCGAGTAGGGACTTGGGGATCTGGTAGTACGCCAGCAACCAACCGAACGCAGAAGCCGTCCCCACGCAAAACAGCGCGACCGCGGCGAGCTTGCCGGTGTCGAGCAGCGCCGCATACAGCGCCTTGCCGCCGAGCTCGCGGTAGAAGAACATCGCCAGCAGCAGCGAATACAGCACCGCCACGGCGGCCGATTCCGTCGCGGTGAACCAGCCGAACACCTTGCCGCCGATGATAATGACTGGTGTCATCATCGCCGGCACTGATACGAGCGAGGCGCGCAAGAACTCCTGCCAGCTGGCGCGCGGATAGGTCGGATATTTGCGCAGCTTGGCGTATGCGTGCACGGTCGCCATCTGCACCACACCCAGCAACAAGCCCGGCAAGATACCGGCAATGAACAGCGCGCCAATCGAAGCCGACAGCACGCCGCCCCAAACGACCATCAGGATGCTCGGTGGAATGATGACGGCAAGCACTGCGGACACCGCAGTAATCGCAACCGAAAAGCTCATGTCGTAGCCTTCCTTCACCTGCGCCGGGATGAAGAGCTTGCCTTGGCTGGCCGCGTCGGCAGTACTCGAGCCGGAGATGCCGGCGAAGAAAATGCTCAACACCACGTTCATCTGCGCGAGCCCGCCCGGCAAGTGGCCGACCAAAGCGCGCGACAGGCGCAGCATGCGATCGGTGATGCCGCCCGCGTTCATCAAGTTGGCGGTCAACAGAAAAAACGGCACCGCGAGCAAGATGAACGAGTTGTAGGCCTTGAAAGTTTCGTTGAACAGGACCATGGGCGACAGGCGCTCTTCGATGAGCAGTATCGGCACGCACGCCAGCCCGAGCGCGAAGGCGATCGGCACGCGTAGAAACATCAACGTGAAGAACAGGCCGAACAGAACTAGGCTGGCTTCGACGGGACTCAATCAACTCGACCCTCGTCCACGAAGGACGTTCCAATCGCCGAGCAAGCGCTCGGCCAGGAAAATCGCCCAGGTGAGCCCCGCCAGGGGCCAGGCGAAGAAAATATATCCCATCGGCAGCTCAGCCAGCTCGGAGGTTTGGTTCGCGCCGAAGGCGGCGAATCGGTAGCCGTAGTACAGGAATACGGCGGCCATGACGAGCATCGCCAGATGGGTGATGATCTTCAGCGCCGCATTCACGCGCGGCGGTAGGTCGGGTAGCATGTCGGCGTCGAAGTGGGTGCCTTCGCGCACGCCGACCATGGCGCCGAGCATGATCATCCAAATGAAACAGAACCGCGCCAGCTCCTCGGTCCAGATGTAGCGCGGAATAAAGCCGACGTAGCGCGAGAAAATCTGCAGCATCACCGGAATCATCAGCACCGCCACGCTCAGGGCGAGCAGTCCGTTGAGGAGGCGATGCAGCAGATCGAGCCCTCGCTTCGCCAGGGGGGCGGACGGGGATGGGGCTGTCTGGCTCCGCACCGCTTTACCGCCCTGGTACCGCCTTGGCGGCGCCGTGCATCACTTGATGGCGTCTATCTTGGCGAGGATCGCCTCGGCGCCGATCTCTTTGGCATAAGCGGCCTTGACGGGCCCTGCCAGCTCGAGCAGCTTGGCCCGCTCGGGGAACTTATGCAGCCTGATCTTGCCGGCCTTGGAGAATTGCTCCAACTTGGCGTTGTTCTCGCTCGATTCGACTTGGCGGCCGTAGTCGCCGGCCTCCTTGCCGGCCTTGAGGATCGCCGCCTGCAAGTCCTTGGGCAAGCGCCTGAACGTCTTGCCGGCGATGCACAACGGCCGAATCGTATACGAGTGTTCGGTCAAGCTTATCTCGGGCGCCACTTCGTAGAACTTCATCTGCACCAGCCCCGCCGCCTCGTTGTCGAGCGCGTTGATGACGCCGGACTGGATCGCGTTGTAGGTCTCGCTGTAGGCGATCACGGTCGGGGCGGCGCCCAGCGCGCTGAAGATCTTGGTTTGAATCGGCGCCCCCATGACGCGTATGGGCAAGCCCTTGAGTTCCTTCATGTTGCGCACCGGCTTATTGGAGATGAGATTGCGTGTGCCGCCACCGGGATAGCCTATCAGCATGACGTCAGCCTTCTTCGCGACCTCGTCGACGATGGGCTGCAACACAGCGCCGGCGAGCACCTTGTTCAAGTGCTCCAGGTCGCGGAACAAGAACGGCATGTCCATGAACGGCGCGGCCGGAGAAAAAGTCGACATGTGCGCCGGTGACACGATCGCATAGTCGACCGACACGCCTTGGCTCATGTAAGCGAAGTACTCTTTTTCCAGGCCTAGCTCGCTATTGCGATGCAAGACGAAGTTGATCGGCTTCGCGTAGTACTTCTTTACCAGTTCCTCGAACTTGAGCAGCGCGCGGTTGAAAGCGTGTTCGTCGCTGAACTGCACGGCGCCGTGCAAGGTGATAGCCTGCTGCGCCAGGGCGTCGGAAGCCTGCGTCAGCACGATACCCAACGCAGCCAGCCCGATCTTTAGATGCCGGGTGAACATGATCGCCCTTTTACTCATCGGCCTAGACATTAGTCGTACGCCACCAATTGTTTGCCTCGCGTTTCCGGCAACAGCGCGACCATCGCGATGGCGAGGATGAAGGCCGCCGTCGCTACCGTACCGATCGCCTGTCCCAGCCCGACCTTGTCGCCCAAGATACCGACCAAGTACGGCGTAAACGCACTCAGGCCGCGGCCCACGTTGTAGATGAAGCCCTGCCCGGAACCGCGCACTCGACTCGGCATCAACTCGGTCAGGAACGCTCCCATGCCGCTGAAGTTCCCGGAGACGAAGAACCCGAGCGGCAGTCCGAGGAACAGCATGGCGGTATCGGTAATCGGCAGCAGGGTGTACAACACGGTGGTCACCGCCGAACATGCGGCGAACAGAAAGAACGTGTTGCGCCGGCCGATATGGTCGGCCAAGTACGCGGCCACTAGGTAGCCGATCAACGAGCCGATGACGATCACCGCGGTGTACAGCCCCGTGCCCAGGACCGACAGGTGGCGCACCGTCTTCAGGAAGGTCGGCAGCCAGAACGTGACGGCGTAGTAGCCCACCATCAGACCCAAGGTCATGAGGCTCGCGAGTACCGTGGTGCGCAGCAACTCGGGCGAGAAGATCTCGAGGAAATGGGCGCCTTGCTGCGCCGCGCGCGCCCGCGTGGCTTCGAACACCTGGGGCTCGGGGACGCGGCGGCGAATGTAGAAAATAAGCAACGCCGGCAGCAAGCCGAGCCAAAACAGCACGCGCCACGCGAGATGGTCGGGCAGCAGCCAAAACAGGAGCGTGAACATAATGGCCGCCGCACCCCAACCAACGGCCCAACCGCTTTGCATCGTGCCCACCGCTTTGCCGCGATGCTCGGCGCGGATCATTTCACCGATTAACACTGAGCCTACCGCCCATTCTCCGCCGAAGCCCAGGCCCTGCAACGCGCGCATCACCATCAGTTGCTCGAACGAATTGGTGAAACCGCACAGAAACGTGAACAAGGCGAACCAGCCGATGGTGATCTGCAGCACGCGCACGCGGCCGAAGCGATCGGCGAGAGCGCCCGCCGCCCATCCGCCTACCGCCGACAGCACCAACGTGACCGTCCCGATCAGGCCGGCTTGGCCCTTGCTCATGCTCCACGCCGCCATCAGGGTGGGAATGATGAAGGTGTAAATCATGAAATCGAACGCGTCGACCGCCCAGCCACCGAAAGCGGCGACCAAGGTCCGGCGCTCCTGACTGCTGGTTTGCTTGAGCCAATCGAACACGCTCTTCCCCTTTGGACAGGTTTCTTCTTTCTTTCCGCGGCGCAAAGCTTACCACTTACCGCCGCGCCGCTGAAGAAAGCGACCAACGAATGACGCGACGAGACTCAGGCGGCGCGGGCTGGCGGCCGCCAATTGCAAAAGCGCAGACTCTCTGGATAGGGGAACACATCCTCGACTTGGCCGGCGGCGATACGTTTCTGCGTGGCGGTCCAGAACTCGGGCTCGAACAGGTCGCGATGATGCTTGGCGAACGCCTCGCGCACGTGCGGGTCGATGAGCAGGAACTTGCTCCACTCCTGCGGGAACATGTCGTTGGGCGCCACCGCGTACCAAGGCTCTGCGGCGAGTTCGTCCTCTTCGTTGCGCGGCGCGGGCACACGGCGGAAATTGCAGTTGGTCAGGTAGTCGATCTCGTCGTAGTCGTAGAACACCACCCGTCCGTAGCGTGTCACGCCGAAGTTCTTGAACAGCAAATCGCCGGCGAAAATATTGGCGGCCGCCAGCTGCTTGAGCGCCGTGCCATACTCGCGGATGGCGTATTCGCGCGCTTCCCCGTCGGTGGTATCGAGATAGATATTGAGCGGCGTCATGCGTCGCTCGATGTACAAGTGCTGAATGATGATCGTTTGCTCGTCTTCTTCGAGCAACGATGGCGCCAGCGCGCGCAGCTCGGCGAGCAGCTCGTCGGTGAAGCGCGCCTTGGGGAAGGCGACGCCAGAGTATTCCAGCGTGTCGGACATGCGGCCCACGCGGTCGTGGTACTTCACCAGCAGATACTTCGCCTTGACGGTGTCGCGATTCACCTCTTTGGGAGGCGCGATGTAGTCGCGGATCACCTTGAACACGTAGGGGTAGGACGGCAAAGTAAACACCACCATGACCAGGCCCTTGATGCCCGGCGCGATGGTAAAGTCGTCGCTCGAATGCTTCAAGTGATGTAAGAAGTCGCGATAGAAGAGCGTCTTACCGTGCTTCTGCAGTCCCAATATGGTGTACAGCTCGGACAGCGGTTTATTCGGCAGCATCAAGCGCAGAAATTCGACGTAGGCCGAGGGCACTTCCATGTCGACCATGAAGTAGGCGCGATTGGTGCTAAACAAGATGTCGAGCAGGTAGCGGCTCAGCAGCACGGTGTCCAAGTAGAGCTTGCCGGCCGCGTCGTGCAAGATGGGTATGACGAAGGGATAGTCCTGATTGCCGTTCACCACCTTGCCCACCACGTAGGCGCCCTTGTTGCGATAGAACAGCGAGCTCAACACCTGGATCTGATGATTCGCCTCCAGCCGGAACGGACGCTTCAAGTGCGCGCGCCACACCTTGAGCACGTCGCCTAGATCGCGTTGCAGGTCGGCGAAGGGACGCTTGAGATCGATGTCGGCCACGATGCGCGCCAAGGTCGCGCGCAGGCCGTACTTAGCCGGATAGTAGCAGCGATAGGCGGGCGGATCCGACTCGAGGTATTCGGTCGACACCGCCGGTCGCACGAAAATGAAACTGTTGTGGAAGTAGGTTCGGTGCAGAATCTTGCAGCACACCGAATTGAAAAACGTCTCCGCCAATTCCGGCTGTTTGTGGTTGGTGAGCAGTCCGATGTAGTGCAGCTTGATCTGTTGCCAGGTCGCGTCACTCAGCGATTCGGGTGGAAACTCGCGCTCCAGACGGTCGGCCGCCTCCTTGACGCGCAAGTCGTAGAACTTGATGCGTTCCCGATTGGCAGCCTGCACGTCTTGCCAATCGGCCTGCTCGAAGCGCTGCTTGGCGCGCGCGCTCACCTCGCGAAAGATGCGATAGTGCTTGTCGAAGCCCTCGAGCAGCGCTTGCGCGACCGAGAACGCGCGCTCGTTTTGACCCAGCTCACGGAACGATTGCAGCATAGCATTCGTCTCGCCTTACTCCAGCCGCGGCTCGCGGTGGAAGCGTCCGACCGATACGCGAAGGGCGAGGGCAAAAGCGTAAGTGTAGCGTGACGCCGCGTGGGAGGTGCCGCCAAATCCTGGTATAGTCTTTTGCAGCGCAGTTTCACGATGCATTCTCGTTGACCAAGGGGAGATTGGCATGTTTGAAGCATTGATTCGTGACATCGCCGCGAGATTCGGATTGCGCAACCAAGCGAGCACGATCCTCATCGCCTTGCTGGAGTTCGTGTTCAAGAAGCAAGCCGGTGGGCTGGGCGCGCTACTCGACCTGTTCAAGCGCGGCGGCTTGGAGGGCATCGCTTCGACGTGGCTGGGCAGCAAGGGCTTTGCGCTCGGCATCAACTCGACGCAGCTCGAAAACATTCTCGGCCCAAGCCTAATCAACGAACTCGCCAGCAAGACCGGCTTGGCGCGCGGGCCGATCGGCGCCGCACTCGCCTACGCACTACCCCATGTGGTGCGCGCGTTGACCCCGGACGGCAGCTTGCCGACCGGCATTCCCGCGGCGCTAAGTCAATACCTCGGCGCGCCCGCCGCGCAGCCCGCTCCGGCTGCCGCGGCGACACCTGCCTACACCCCGCCGCCGGAAGCGAAGAGCGGCAATTGGTGGTGGCTCGTCTTGATTCCGCTCGTGCTGCTGCTCGGTTGGTGCGCGCTGCGCAAACCCGCCGATACGACGGCGCCCCCCGAAGCCGCGCCCAAGGCCGAAGCGCCGGCGCCCGCCAAGCCGGCCGAAACGCCGCCGGCGGCACAGATCAATCCCAAGCTCACGCTCGCCAACGACGCCGGCAAGATCACCTACTCGGGCAGCGTCGCGGACGAGGCCACCAAGAGCGGCGTGATCGATGCGCTCAAAGCCGCCTTCGGCGCCGACAAAGTGAGCGGGGACATCGGCATCGACGCAAGCGCAAGACCGGCCAATTGGACGGCCAAGCTCGCCGCCTTCTTGCCGGCGTTCAGCGCCTCGGGCTCGAAGCTTCTGTTCGACGGCGACGACATCACCCTCGAAGGCAGCTTGCCGCAAGCCGACATCGACGGACTCATCGCGAAGCTGAAAAAGATCTTCGGCGAGAAGTTCAACATCAAATCGAGCGCGACTGCCGCAGCGGCCCCGAGCCAGGCGGCAGAAGCCCCGCCGCCCGCGCCGGAAGCGGCCAAGCCCGAAGCCGCG
>CAZILI010000080.1:0-9906 GCA_964539965.1 uncultured Burkholderiales bacterium
ATTGGGACTTGGCGCGGTTCGCCGCCTCGGCTATTTCCTTGGCGTGCTGCAATTCCGTCTCGGCCCGCTTTCGCTCGGTGATGTCTACGTTGATGCCGGCGGCGCGCAGGGCGCGGCCGTCACGGTCGCGTGACACCACCTCTCCGTGGCTTTGAATCCATACCCAGCCGCCGGACTTGGTGCGCACCCGCTGCTCGGTGGTGTAGCGCGGCGCCGAGCCTTTGAGCGCTTCGCGAAAAGCCTGGGTGACGCTCGGGATGTCGTCGGGATGCACGCGTGCGACTAGCTCGGAGAATCCCGTGTGAGTCTCTTTCTCTTCCTCGCCCAGCATAGCTGCCCAGCGCGGGCTTAGGTAGATCTGATTGTTGGTGAGGTCGAAATCCCACAGCGCCAGCTTGGAACCGTCGAGCGCTAGACGCAGGCGCTCCTCGGTCTTGCGCACGTCGTCGACCGCACGGGCCAGCTCTGCGGTGCGTTCGGCGACCTGCTTCTCCAGCTTGTCTTGATGGGCGCGCAGCTCCCGATCGCGCGACTCGATCTCGCCGAGCATCTCGTTGAAGCCGTCGATAAGCGCGCCGATCTCATCCTCGCTAGTCTTGGCGGCGCGCACGTGGTAGCTCTTCCGCTGCGAGATGTCGCGTGCGGTGTCGGCCAATTGCAACAGCGGTCTGGATATCGTGCCTTGCAGGCGCGTCGCCATAGCGTAGGCCACGGCGATGCAGGCCATCGTCGCGAGCAGGGCCATCCAAAGCTCAAGCAGCATTTCCTTCCACATGAGGCTCAAGTCGGCCCACACGGTGACGCTACCAATCAACTCGGCGTCGCTCTTGATCGGCACGCGAATCTCGCGCCAGGAGTCCAGCAGGCCGAAGGCTCGCGGCGCCCTGCGCTGCGCTTCCGGGGAGAAGTCCGCGCGGGCAAAACTCGCTTGCAGCACGCACTTCAGATCGCAGATCTTTGCTGCGAGGACGTCGGCTCGCGCCCGCAACGGCCGCAGCGCTTCGTCCAACCCTTGCTGGTCTTGAAACAGGATGGGCGCGGCCGCGTGCATGCCGACCACTTCGGCTAAGCTCGCGAACTGCTCATCGGCCTCCTTTCCTTGCCAGCGCAGTTCGTGCCAGACGTAAAAGGCAAAGATCAGCCCCAAGCATACGGCGGTGGTCAGGGTGATGATCGCGATCAGCTTGTAGCGGATCGACAGACGCGAAAAGCGAGGCATCCTGGCTATTTCGACGCAACCATGGCGAGACTTCGCGCGGGCAGAAGCGGCGTCAGAATCGATACGACACCTTCACACGAAAGGTTCTTCCGTCTTGCGGGATGGAGACGAGATGCGCATCACGAATGGACGAGGGATCGCCGTACTCCTCGTCGAACAGATTGTAGACGCCGGCGGTGAGCTCTAGACCCTTCACCCAGCCGCGATTGAACAGGGTCATATTGCTCACCGTGTAGCCGTCGACTTTGCCTCCGGAGGAATTGGTGCGGCTGCCCACGTACTGCGTCTCGAAGCCCGCCCACAAACGCTCACCCCAAAACGGCACGGCGACGTTGAGCTTGCCTAGGTGTCGCGGCGCGTTCGAAAGGGTCTCACCGGTGGCTTGATCTTGCGCGTCTTGGTAGCTGTAGCTGGCACGGCCTTCGGCCCAAGGCCATCTCGCCTCCAGTTCGAGGTCCAGCCCTTTGGTGTCGACGCGATCGACGTTGCGGAACACCGCTCCGCCGGGGTCGGGTACCTGGGTAATCAAGTCGGTGACCCGGTACTGGTAGACCGAGGCCACCCCGCGCAGGTTCTTGGTAAAGCTGTGCTCGAGCGCCACCTCGGCGGTGCGGATCTTTTCCGGCTCGAGGCTGGAAGGTGCCACCACGCCGAGTGAGGAAGGCGCATAGTACAACTCGGAAGCGTTCGGCGCGCGGAAAGCCGTGCCGTATAGAAGCTTGAGCGCGGTGGAGTCGGTCGGGTTGTAGACCAACGCGATGCGCGGATTAGTCGATGAATTGCCCTTATAGGACGCGTCGTAGCGCGCACCCAGGTTTACCAGCAGCTTGTCGGTGAGCCGGACCTCGTCTTGCACGTACAACCCAAAGCTGGTGAGCTTTTCCTTGGAATCCAAGAACGATTGAAACGGCTCAACATCGAAGTTCTGCTGATCGACCTGGAAGTGGTCGATGTACTCGGCGCCCACGGTGAGGTACTGGCGCTGTCCGAGGCGGGTGGCGTACTTGACTTCCGTCCCCCACCACTGGTCGTCGGCCGTGTCGCGGTTGAGCAGGCCGCCGATGATGAAGTTGGCGTGGTAGTCATAGCGGTCGTAGAACACCCGTGCCTGGATGTTGCTGCCCGCGCTCAGCGGACGTTCATACTGAACGTCGAGGAACAAGCGGCCGTCGGTCGAGTGATTCTCGGCGCCGAAGTCGGTCCCATAGATGCCGTCGCCGAAGCCCTTACGCCGCCAACTGCTCGCCGCGGTGACAGTAAACCCGGCGTAGCGCAGCGAGCCGAAAGCGGTCTTCCAGCCTTCCCAGTCCGAGTTCTCCATAACGCCGTTGTTGAAGGCGGGGTTTCCAGCCAAGTCGGGGATAGCCAAATGGGTATCGCCGTCGCTGTGCGCAGCGCTGTACGAGCCCAACAACTCGAGCCCGCTTTCCCATTGCTTGCCGACCGTCAAACGCCCGCGCTTGGTGTCGAAGCTGCCGTAACTCGCCGCCAACTCGACCGACTGCACGTCTTTGGCGCGCTTGGACACGATGTTGATGACGCCGAAGAAGGCGTTGTTGCCGTACAGCGAGGAGCCCGGCCCGCGAATGACCTCGACTCGATCGATCAAGTCCACGTCGATCGATAGGATCGGCTCGATCGAGGCCGTCGCGTAGATGGCGTCGTTGAATCGGTGGCCGTCGATCAGCAGCAAGATGCGAGAACTGTAGTCGTCCGGCCGGCTAAAACCGCGCACGCCGAGGAAGTTGTAGTTTCGATTGTTGGTCACATAGAAGCCGCGCACGCTGCGCATGATGTCGGCGAGCGTCTGGTAACCGTATTTCTTGATGTCCTCGCTGGTGATCACGCTGACCGAGGAAGGAGCCTCGTTGGCCTTTTGCTCGTGCTTGGAGGCACCCACCACGGTGGGAATCTCGATCTCCACTAGTTCTTCCAGCGATAGCTGGGTCAAGTCGCGCGCCTGTTGGGCGGCCGGGGCGAGGCAAGGTGCCAGCACCATCGTCCCCGTGAACGCCACAGCTAGCTTGATGGTGGGCGTCATGCGTCTTCCTAAAATTCAGTCCAGTCCTCTGCCGATTCGCCTTCCGGCAGAGCGTTTTGGCGGGGTTGCCGTTGGGCGATCTTCGCCCTGACCGGAGCGAGCGGGACGGTGGGCGCGGCAGGCTCGCGGGGGGGGACGAAGCTCGGTGCCGTCGGCTGCGCGGCGAGCTTGAAGCGGCGCACCAGCTCGACCAGGCCGCGCGCTTCCTCACGTAGCGCCATTGCCGCGCCGGTCGCTTGCTCGACCAAGGTACCGTTTTGCTGAGTGACTTGGTCGAGTTGGGAAATCGCTTGCGTGACTTGATTGACGTTTTCAGTCTGCTCGTGCGAGGCTTGGGCGATCCCGTTCATGAGCTCGGCCACCTCGCGGATACTCGCCACGGTGGTAGTCACCTTCTTGCCCGCATCTCCCACCAGCTCGTTGCCGGCTCGGGTATTCTGGACCGATGCGTCGATCAGCGCTTTGATCTCTTTGGCCGCAGTGGACGAGCGCTGCGCGAGGCTGCGCACTTCGGCCGCGACCACGGCGAAGCCCTTGCCGTGCTCCCCGGCGCGCGCCGCCTCCACCGCGGCGTTCAGCGCGAGAATGTTGGTTTGAAAGGCGATCGATTCGATTACGCCGGTAATCTCGGCGATCTGACGCGCGCTGGCGTCGATGCGGCGCATGGTCTCGATCGCCCGCTCCATCGCCTCGCCGCTGGCGTTGGCGACGTTGGAGGCGCTGTCGGCAAGCGCGTGCGCACGGCGGGCGCTGTCGGCGTTCTGCGCGACCGAGGCGGCGAACTCCTCGACGCTGGCGGCGGTCTCTTGCAAGGTCGAGGCCTGCTGCTCGGTACGTTCTGAGAGCGAGGCATTGCCACGAGCCGACTCCTCGGAGGCCAGCATGAGGGCGTCCGCGCTCATGCGGATTTCGCGCACCATTTGCGACAAACTCGCCAGCATGTCTCCCAGGGTTGCCACCAATTCCCCCGTTTCGTCGCTGCCGGCCCCGGCATGCAGCTGGCCGGTGAGATCGCCAGAGGCGATGGCCTTGGCGTCTTCCACGGCCACAGCCAGCGGATGCGTGACGCTGCGCGTGATGAGAAAGCCGATGGCGGCGGCCAGCAGGACGAAAAGCACATTGGCACCAATCAGAAGCGTCTGCGCCACGCCGTAGGCGGCCGCGACGTCGTCGCGTGTCGCGTCGATTTGCGCGCGCTGGCTGCTGCGAAAAGCCGCCAGCTCCGTGAGATAGGTTTGCTTGCTCTTGGCAAAACTATCGAGGAATTCATTCATCGCTTGCGCGGCATCCTTTTGCTGCAGCAAGCGTATGACCTTGTCGACGGTCGCCTGAAACGCCCCTTGCGAGGCGAGCGTTTTCTGCACCGGCGAGCTGCTGCCTAAGGAACCCGCCCGCAAGAACTCGGCAAGCTTGGCGCCGCGTCGCGTGAGGTCCGCGACCAGGCTCTTGAGCTCACCACCGGAAGCGGAGCCGCCCGCATTGAGCACCTCGTTGTTGAGCTCTTGCTCGATCATGTTGGCGTCGACAGTGAGTTCGTGCACCAGTTCGATGGTCGCAAGGCGCTCATCGACCAGACGTCGGACCTGGGTGTCGACGAGTCGAAGCTGGCGCAGCGAGAAGAACGTACTAGCGACCAGAAACACGATCAACAAAGTGAAGGCGATCGTGAGGCGCGTGCCGATTCGTGTATTGCGCAGCCAGCTAGACACGTTGAGTTTCTCCGCGGCGAAAGCCGCCCAGCCCAATCAGAAGTCGCGTAAGTTCCAGCAGAGGCATCGTGCCCATTTAATACTTCGTTTTTTCCGCTAGTTACGGGGCATACATTATACAGAATCTCAAGAATGCGTGGTGTGCCTATGTCAAGGCGCCAACGGGGCGACTTTCACCCCCATCGTGATAGCGGTAGCCATCCGCGCACCGTCGAGCAACTATACTGGCGTAGGCCATAGCCGCTTGCCTTTGGGCACCGCCAAAATCGGGCGAGCGGAGCGAAGGGCCGCCCATGCCAAAACAAGAAAAACATACGGTCTACCTAAGTCTGCTCGCCCTTATTCTCCTCGTCTTTGCCTCGCTTGGCACGCGGTTATGGCTCGAGTGGAGGCTGTTTCCGACCGAGCCCGCAGCCGCACGCCTAAGCTTCGGGCAGGTCGATTCGCTTCGACTGCGCCCCGAGCGTGCCAACGTCGCTCGAGGTCATTGATCCCATGCTTGCCGTCGCCATCCATTTGGCCCTTTCTATCGTGCTCGCCGCCGCTCTTGGCGCGGTGACGGCCTGGCGAGTTCGCGGCCTGCGCGACCAGCGGCGCTTTGCAAGCTTGCTCGTCGATTGGCGGGGCCGTCACGAGCAAAGCGAAACGGATCTCTCCGCCCTGCGCGGAGAACACGCGCGCGCGCTCGAGCAGATCGGCATCGCCGAGGCGACGCGTGCCGAGTTCGCGAAGACCCTGGCGGCGAGCGAGCGGGAAGCGAGCGAGTTGCGTGAGCGCATCGAAACCCTGGAGGCGGCGCTGGGCGGCAAGCGGGCGCAAGAGCAGGCACGTGCGGACGAATTGCAGATGCGCCTCGCGCGACAAGAGGCACGTGAGCGCACACGCGTGCACATGTTGACTGAGGTCTTGCGCGAGCAGCAAGCGCGGGAAAGCAAGCGAGCGGAGATCGAGCAGGCGTTGCGTCGCGAGCGCGAAAGCCTGGCTGCGCACGTCGCGCGCCTCGAATCCCAAATCGCACAAGCGTCGAGCCCCGCCGAGCGCGAGCGCCTACGCACCTTGGAAGCGCTGCTCAAGCACCAGACGGCGCGCCTAGGGCGCATCACCACTCAGAACAAGTTGCTCATGGAGGCGGTCGATCTCCGGCTTCCGCATACCGTCGACGAACTCGACCCGCGGTTCGACCGGTGGGATGAAAAGGGGCCACTACCCCTACCGGTAACACGCTCCAAGCCTCATCTGGACTAGCCTCTATGGCCTATACTCCCCTGCGCCGCGTCGTCGTCAATCGCGGCGAAACGCGCGAAAAAAGTCGCGGAGATCCTGCGCGAGTAGCTGCGGCTGCTCGCGCGCGGCGAAATGGCCCCCGCGCGGCATCGTCGTCCAGCGTTGAATGTTGAATGCTTTCTCCGCCAACGAACGCGGCGGATGCAGAATCTCGCAGGGAAACTCCGCGTAGGCGGTCGGCACGCTCACGCGCTCGCGCACCGGCCAGGGTCCGTGCATGCGCGCAGAGTAGGGCCAGCAAGAGGAGTTGATCGCGCCGGTCGCCCAATACAGCATGACGTTGGTCAACAACGTGTCCTTGCTGAAGCACGTCTCGACGTCGCCGCCGCAGTCGCTCCAGGCGCGGAACTTCTCCACGATCCAGGCGGCCAATCCCACCGGCGAGTCGGTCAGCGCGTAGGCGATGGTCTGCGGGCGCGTGCCCATGATCGCCTGATAGCCGGTCTTCTCGCGCATCCATTCCGCCAGTTCGCCGAAGTATTTGCGCTCGGCCTCGGTCGACTCCTGGGTCGCCGTCTGGTCGCGCCGCAGCGGCAGCAGATTCAGGTGAATGGCGTGCAAGCGCTCCGGATGCTGGATCGCCAGACTCGAGGTCACGAAAGCGCCCCAGTCACCGCCCTGCGCGACGTACTTCTCATAGCCGAGGGCGGCCATGAGGTCGGCGAACGCGCGGGCGATCTCCGGCGCGCCGAAGCGCGGCTGATTCGGCGCGAACGAGAACGCATAGCCGGGCAGGGAAGGCGCGATCACGGTGAAGCTGTCTTCCGCCCTACCGCCGTGCGCCGCGGGGTCGGTGAGCATGGGAATGAGCCGCTCGAACTCGAGCACCGATCCAGGCCAGCCGTGCGAAATCAGTAAGGGGAGGGGATTCGGCCCCTTGCCGAGTTCGTGGATGAAATGTAGATCGATGCCGGTGATCGGCAGCTTATACTGCTTGAAGCTGTTGAGCTTTGCCTCCGCCGCCCGCCAGTCGTAGCGATCGCGCCAATAGGCGACGAGTTCTTGCAGGTACGACAGGTCCGTTCCATACGTCCACCCGCCGCCCGGCACTTGGTCCGGCCAGCGCACGCGCGACAGGCGGTCTCTGAGATCGAGTAGCACCGAATCGGGAATGGAAATGGTGAAGGGCTGGGGCGCGGTCATGATAGGCAAGATTCTCGGGCGTGACTTGGCGAAGGCTGAAACTATATACTTTCCGCCCGTTGAGGAAAACCAAGAGAAGCGATCTGTGATGCGCTACACGTTACAACTGTTTGTCGCTGCAATCTGTGCGCTGTCTAGCCTCGCGTGGAGCCAGGCGCCGGAAAAGAGCAAACTCACCCTCGCGGTGGGCGGCAAGACAACCTTGTTTTATTTGCCGCTCACCATCGCCGAGCGGCAAGGTTACTTCAAAGCCGAAGGGCTGGACGTCGAGATCGCGGACTTCGCCGGTGGCGCGAAGTCTTTGCAGGCGTTGATCGGCGGCAGCGCGGATGTGGTCGCCGGCGGTTTCGATCACACCATCGTCATGCAGGCCAAGGGCCAGAAGCTGCAGAGCTTCGTGCTGCTGGGCGCCAATCCCGGCATATCGGTGGGGGTGAGCAAGGCGCTGGCGGCGAGCTATCGTTCACCGAGCGATCTCAAGGGGCTGAAGGTCGGCGTGACCGCGCCAGGCTCGACAACGCACATGCTGTTGAATCATCTGCTCGCCGGCGCGAACGTGAAGCCCGATCAGGTCTCGGTCATTGGTGTCGGCGCCGGACCGGGTGCCGTGGCCGCGATGCGCAGCGGTCAGATCGACGCTGTCGTCAACATCGAGCCGGCGATGAGCCTATTGGAGAAGTCCGGCGACATGCGGGTCGTGCACGAGACCTCATCGGCGGCGGGAGTGAAAGCGGTGTTCGGCGGCCAAATGCTGTCGAGTTGCCTGTACACCAAGACCGAATTCGTGCGCGAGAACCCCAAGACCGTCCAAGCGCTCGCCAACGCGATGGTGCGCTCGCTCATGTGGTTGCAGAAGGCGAGTGTCGATCAAGTCGCCGCCGGCGTGCCGCAGGAATACCTGTTCGGAAACCGCGAGGTCTATCTCGCGGCGTTCGAAAAAGTGCGCCCCACCTACTCGACGGACGGTTTGTTCAACGAGGCGGGCATCGAGAACACCTACAAGGTACTGGCGGCGCATGACCCCGCCGTGCAGCGCGGGGGCGCGGCACTGCTGGCCGAGACCTACACCAATTCGTTCGTGCAGAAGGCGCACGAGAAGTACAAATAGATGACGAACGGCGCGCCCGCCGCGCTTGCGCTGCGCGAAGTCACTTTGTCTTTCCCCCAGCCGAGCGCGGCGCACGAACCCTACGTGGCGCTGCGCGAGGTCGACTTGACCGCGGCGGACGGCGAATTCGTGGCGCTCGTCGGGCCGACCGGTTGCGGCAAGTCGACCTTGCTCATCGCGGCCGCGGGTCTGCTCGCGCCGAGCCGGGGCGAAGTGAGTGTCTTCGGCGAGCGCCTGCGCGAGCTTAATCGCAAAGCCGGCTACTTGTTTCAAGCCGATGCCCTCATGCCGTGGCGCAACGCGCGCGACAACGTGGCGCTGGGCCTGGAGCTGGCGGGCGTGGGCAAGCTTGAGGCCGCAAGCCGCGCGCAAGACTGGCTGCGCCGCGTCGGTCTGGCGGCGCACGGCGAGCGCTACCCGCATCAGCTCTCCGGCGGCATGCGCAAGCGGGTTGCCCTGGCGCAGACGCTGATTCTCGACCCGAAAATCCTCCTCATGGACGAGCCATTCAGCGCGCTCGACATCCAGACGCGCCAGCTCATGGAGAACGAGTTGCTGCAGCTCTGGTCGCAGGATCAGAAGTGCGTGCTGTTCGTCACCCACGACCTCGAAGAGGCGATCGCGCTCGCCGATCGCGTGGTGGTACTGTCGGCGGGCCCCGGCGCGCATCCGGTCGGCGAGTTTGCCATCGACTTGCCGCGCCCGCGCGACGTGGCCGAAATTCGCCTGGACACGCACTTCGTCGAGCTGCACGCGGCAATCTGGCAGATACTCAAGCGCGAAGTGCTCGCCGCTCATGCCGCGCAGTAGTGCCATGCGCGCGCTCTGGCTGTATCAAGCGCTGTTGTTCGGCGCGCTGGTGCTGGCTTGGCACTTCCTCACCGCGGCGGAGGTCCTGCCCTCGTTTTTCTTCGGCAAGCCGATCGACGTCGCGCGCCGCATCTGGGACTGGTTCGCCTCGGGGACGATTTTTCCTCACCTCGGCATCACCTTGTTGGAAACCGGGCTCGCCTTCGTCATCGGCACGCTGCTGGGGCTAGGCGTCGGGCTTTGGCTCGCTCTGTCCCCGCTCGCCGCGCAGCTGCTCGATCCTTACTTGAAGGCCATCAACGCCATGCCGCGCGTCATCCTGGCGCCGATCTTCGCCGTCTGGTTCGGCTTAGGCGTCGCATCCAAAGTGCTGCTCGGGGTGACCTTGGTGTTCTTCATCGTGTTTTTCAGCGTGTTCCACGGCGTGCGCGATGTGAGCCCGGTGGTGGTCAACAATGCGCGCATGCTGGGCGCAAGCAAAGCGCAACTCTTGCGCTACGTCTATCTGCCGAGCGCCGCATCCTGGGTTTTTTCCAGCCTGCACACCGCGGTCGGCATGGCTTTCGTCGGGGCGGTGGTTGGGGAGTACCTC
>CAZILI010000080.1:9916-11760 GCA_964539965.1 uncultured Burkholderiales bacterium
GCAGGCCGAAGGCGTGTTCGACATCAACACCGTGTTCGCCGGCGTGCTGGTGCTGACCGGCTTTGCCCTCTTGCTCGACCGGCTGGTGACCGTATTCGAACGGCGCTTGCTCGCTTGGCATCCCAAACTCGGCGCAAGAGAAGGGAGCTAGCGGCGCCCGCCATCCGCTGGGGCTATCAGGCTAGTGCGCTCTTGCTATCGCGGCAACGCGAAAAAGCTTACCCGCCCGGGTCGAGCAGTATCAAGATTCGCCAAGGCCCCCAGAGGCGGGGCTACCCGTTCCACTAGCCGCACTACACCGCTTTAGCGACGCAGGGGCTCTCCTCCTGGCGGGGTGTTGGCGCCGGGTGAGTCGCTGTCTTCGGGCCCCATATCTTCTTCAAGCTCTTGCTTAGGCGGTTTGCCGTCGTATACGAGTCGCTCGCGACGCTGCAGATACGCGTCGCGCAGGAAAGCATACGGATCGAGGGCGGCTTCCTCCAGGATCTTCTCGCTGTCGAGTAGGCGCGCGCGTGTATTGACCGTGTCGATCGCATAGGCCGAATTGCGCGCCGCCATGTTGTCCACATACGGCCAGTAGCTCAGGGTACTGTCGAGGGTGAAAAGTCCGGCCGCGTCGCGCACGGTGCTGGGGCCGAAGAACGGCAGCACCACGTAGGGGCCGGTGCCCACGCCCCAGTAGCCCAGGGTTTGGCCGAAGTCCTCGTTGTGCTTGGGCACCCCCCATATCGTGGCGACGTCTATGAATCCCAGCACGCCAGCGGTGGTGTTGATGATGAAGCGTCCAGTATCCTCACCGGCACGCCGGAATTTGGCCTGTAGTAATTGGTTAGCAATAACGCGTAGATCGTCGATATTACTGAAGAAATTCGTGACTCCGACGCGCACGAACTGAGGCAAGACGACGCGATAGGCCTTCGCGACGGGTTTCAGCACGGCTTTGTCGACGGTGTCGTTGAACTTGTAGCTTCCGCGATTGAAGGACTCCCAGGGATCCTTGCTGCCGGGTCCCTTGGTGCTAGCGCACCCCGGCACTCCGATCGCTAACGCAAGGGCGATGGCCGTACAAACAACGCGTTCGGGTCGACTCAACGTTGATCTCCTGTTATTTCAGCCTGTTAAGAGATGTTTATCACGTACTACTGGGCCTGACCTTCAATTTCGCTCTGAGTCCACTGATACGTGACGCTTTCTCTGCATCTGACCTCTATGCAGCTAAGTTTGATCCAGATCAAGCGGTCTCGCGGCCGAAGACGAACAGTAACGGAGTTTCCCTTGAATTTCCACCCGTGTACCCCACTTGTCTTGTGAACTGAATCACTTACCGGGATACCCGCATGCGCCTCGACAAGTTTACGACCAAGTTTCAGCAGGCTCTGTCCGACGCTCAGAGCCTCGCGGTAGGTGTCGACAACCAATACATCGAGCCTCAGCACGTGTTGCTGGCCCTTCTCAATCAGACGGACGGGAGCACGGCCTCCCTATTGGCCCGCGCCGGTGTCAACGTGCAGCCTCTGCGGAGCGCGCTCGGTCAAGCGTTGGAACGCCTGCCGAAAGTCGAGGGGCACGGCGGTGAGGTGCAGATCTCACGCGAGCTGGCGAATCTCTTCAATCTCACCGACAAAGAGGCACAGAAGCGCGGCGACCAGTACATCGCCTCGGAGATGTTTCTGCTGGCGCTGGCGCAAGACAAGGGTGAGACCGGCCGGCTGCTCAAGCAGCACGGACTGACGCCGGTCGCGCTCGAGAAAGCCGTCCTCGCCGTGCGCGGCAGCGAGGGGGTCAGCAGACCCGAGGCCGAAGCCCAGCGCGAAGCGCTCAAGACCTACACCATCGACGTAACC